>DLXL01000626.1:10832-15504 GCA_003448025.1 Saprospirales bacterium
AATCACCTATCCTGCCAGGATTTTTTATTACTGGAAATTAAAAATGGTGGAAGGCTTAATGCACGGTTCCATCACCATGGCCATTAAAGACGGGTCGGGGAATACTAATGTAGAGTTGAGATTGGAGGATTCGCGCTTTAACCCGCAGCAAGATGCCGGTTTTGGCTATTTATACCTGATGCCCGACCGGGAACTTCTTGGCAAACTGCCCCTAAACCAACTTTGTGATTTTTTCCTCGAGGTGAATCATACAACCCACCTTTTCTCTTTAGCGGTGTCTAGACCTGCAGATATGGGTGGAACCATTCGTTTGGATAACCGTTCGCTTAATACAAACAGTCCGGCAGGTGTACAATATCCGGTTTTTGAATTAAGCAACCGAACCGCTCCGCCTGAATTCACCGGTTGGTTGGTAAATCCTACTTCAGGTGCCGTTTGGATCGATCAGATTCAGATAAAAGGTAATCGTTGATCTAAAAATACTTCCACTTACGGCTATTCCTGTTGCTAAAAGTCGCCTCCCCGATCTGCTTTAAATGAAACTGGAATAGGTCCGGTCAGGATTGCTATTTTGCATTCTTGTGGACATACACATTGGCGGTACTTCCCTCAGGCATGTCACTCGGGTAGGAGGTCATTGAAAGGATTTTCCAGGAGCCATTTTCCCGCAGCATGGTACGGCTGCCAATGAGTTGGCGCATACTTCCATCCGGTTGCTTGTTTGAACTTTTCATGGATACGAATGCGAGGTCACCGCTGATGGTTACCTGTACATTAGAGTCCTGGAAATTTGCCTGATCATAGTCCATCGGCTCGGGGTTTTCTTTCATCCAGTCGGTAACGAATTTTGAGAGATCTTCCCACCCATCAGCACGAAGTGTGACGTCGGTTTCTACACAAACCCAGTGCACTTTCGGACTGTGGATATAATGGCTGGACCAGGCATCGTGATCTTTTTTGTAAAAAGTACGGCTCTCGTTTTCAATTGCCTTAAGAATAGCAGACTCTTCCTGTTTCAAATCAGGCACCGCGGCAGGTGGTGTCGGTTGGGTACAATTGAATAGAAAAAGCGTGAACGTGAGTAATATTGTGGAGAAAAAGAACTGTTGTTTCATGTTACTATTTATTGGCAATTAGATATTGTTGCCAGGCAGGGTAACGAGCAATCGGTTTTTTTGTTCACACCTCATCACATCAGAGTTCCCTGAGCATAACCAATCCACCTTTATCATGAAATACCTGACTTACAGCCTTGCCGTGCTATTGTTTTGGACCAACCTTGTCCTTTCCCACGCTCAAAACAGTTCCAAAACCAACCCGCTGATTGGCCGTTGGGAGGTGCTGCAATATGCGGAGCAAGGCTTACAGGTGGATAAAAAACAGCCTGCAGCGCCACAGGCTCTGGCGGTGTATCGGCATGTTCAAAAAACGCGTGCTAAAACCTGGTATGGCTTTGATTACGATTACGCCGATGAATACAGCCGCAGGCGATCACGCGAGTTTCAGCGCTGGGAGGAGCGCGATAGTATACAGGAATTAAAACGTATCACGGAGGCCATACATACCCCGTTCTTCGCAGTATTTTTCCCCGACAGTACGCTGGCGCTGTACAACAAGGATGCGGCCACCAACCAGGTATCTTTCCCGGAATCAAGACACTATGTTTTCAACCCCGCCACGATGAGCATGGATGTCTACCCGCCTGGCATGCTGCCTCCTCCGGGGCGGGTGGGTGGCTGGGTTGACCGCATGGATATTCAAATTCTGTTTCTGAGCGACACCAACATGACCCTCTTTATCCCTGAAGAGGGCGAGATTGTAACGTTGGTTAAAACGGAATATACGATTCCATAAAGGGTGGTGACTTGCTTCTAGAAAAGAAACACATGCTCTTAGTTCTCAATTAATGCTCAAACCGGCTTAATTGATACCTGAGTATCCTGCTCACAAGCTGCGGCGAGATTCTGTTCAAATAGAACAACAGCTTGCCAAGACCGCTAAAGACCCGCTTATGCTGCCGGGTTTCAATCATTCGGATCACGCCTTCAGCAACCTTGTCGACCGGACTCACCATCGATGAATCCCGTTGTGGGCAGGGCGATAAATTCCCGTCCGGACCGATATGCTGTTTATCCGGATCATTTTGTGTAAATCCAAGATAAGCAATGCCAATATGCACCCCACTGGAATGGGTTTCTAATCTGAGCGATTCCGCCAAACCGGTCAATGCCATTTTTGTTGCCGCATACACATTGGAAGATGGAACTCCATGAATGCCGGCAATGCTGCCAATGAACATGATACTCCCCTTCGATCGCTTAATATGAGGCAAGGCAAAATAGGTGCAATACAAACTGCCCAACAGATTAACTTCTACCACTTTGCGCAATACGATCGGCTGTAATTGTTCCATCGGGTTTTGGATACCCACTCCGGCGTTGTTGATCAATACATCAATCCGCCCGTAATGCTGCAATGCGGTATTGACGAGGCGCTCGCAGACATCCTGGTCGCTTATATCTCCTGCACAGGCAATCACATCTGCTCCCATCAATAGAATTTCTTGCTGCACCGCTTCCAGTTTTGCCTGATTGCGCGCATTAAGCACAATTTTTGCACCTTTCTGTGCCAATTGAATGGCCAACTCTCTGCCAATTCCCTGACTTGATCCGGTGATAATGACCACTTTGCCGTCAAAAACCGGGCGCGATTTTGGTCGGAGCGTAAAATCTTCTCTATTATTCATAAATGGAAATGTCAGACACACTCTAATGGGCCTTTTGTTTTCAGACCTGTAAGGTTTCCGGAAACCTTACAGGTCTGAAAAACAAAAGGTCCACTAATACCGTCATCACGTCAAGCTATTAATGCTGCTCCTGTGCAACAGCATGTATTTTTTCCCTTATTTTCAAAACAGGGTGCCGCTCAAATGGCTGGTTGGGATCGAATAGATAGCGATAGGTAATCAACAGGCGGCTATTCTGTTTGCCCAAGGCACGGCCAATTCGTACCATCCTGGGATTGAAATCGCCCTGCCATTGCATTTCATATTCTTTGTATCTACCCAATTCTTTCATGACACGGGCGCCTTCTACAATCAGATAACCCACCACTCCGGTACACTGATGCTCCGGAACCACCCCAAAAACAAACCCGCTGATGCGCCGAAATTTTCCCAGTTTTATCCTGGCTATCAGTTGCAATTTCTGCCACCAACCAAAGCGACCGTTGAAATGCCGGACAGCTTCATTCAGGTCGGGCAGGTTGATCCAAAATGCCACCGGTTCGTCTCCATGATATACATACCAGATCAACTTTTCATCGATCAATGGTTTCATCCTTTGGAACTGTCGCCGGATATTGGCCTTTTCAAGCGAGCGGCCTTCGTCGTGCCCTTCCCATGCACTGTTGAATATGGTACAAAAATCATCGGCGAACTGATCCAGACGGCTTTTGTCTATATGAACAGCCCTGTACATTGGATCCTTTGCTACTATATCATGCTGCCGATAAAATAACGGATCAATAGGGTCTGCTATATTCATGGTAAAGCAGTACTGCTTAAAATAGTCGCGAAACCCATACGCCTCAAAAAACGCTTTGTAATAGGCCGGATTGTAATTCATTTTGTACGGTACATCATGAAATCCTTCTACCAGCAATCCCCACCAGGAGTCGCGCTCGCCGAAATTTACCGGCCCGTCCATGGCCTCCATGCCCCTTTGCTCCAACCATGCTTTGGCAGTGTCAAAGAGGAGGAATGCCGCTTCTTTATCTTCTATACATTCAAAAAAACCTACGCCGCCGGTAGGCTGCGGGTTGGCATGTGCCGTATTCCTGTTGATAAAAGCGGCAATGCGACCTACAGGTTCCCCGTTTGCATCATACAGCACCCAACGGGCACATTCTCCATGCTGATATGCCTCATTCTGCTTTGGATCAAAAATACTTTCAATGTCATGATCCAACGGACGAATCCAGTTCGGATCATCCAGATAAATCCGCATTGGAACCCGCATGAAATTGCGTGCTGACTGATTGTCCTGTACTTGAACAATATTCATTTCGCTAAAATTTGGTCAATGTTTAGAATTATTTTCCTCTATCGAAACAAAGTTATAAGCGGAGTGAAAAGAGCTGCAATGATGCTGTAGGGCTAATTTGGTGATTTTGATCAATAAAGGGGATGATTAAAATAGTTGCTCTGCCTTCTACCCCCTACTTCCGGATAAAATAGACCGCCAGAATCAAAAACAAAAACCCCACAAAGTGATTCCATTTCAACTCCTCATTTTTGAATAACACCAGGGTAAAAATAGTAAAAACTACCAGGGTGATGACTTCCTGAATCACTTTCAGTTGGAGGAGCGTGAAAGGGCCGCCATTTTCTTTATACCCTATTTTGTTGGCGGGAACCATCAGGCAATACTCAAAAAAGGCTATGAACCAACTGGCCAGGATCAATCCGGCCAGCCCGGCTTTTTGGAAGAATTTCAGATGCTGAAATTTCAAATGTCCGTACCATGCTAAGGTCATGAACACATTGGACAAAACAAGCAGGAAAATGGTGGAAGCCGCTTTCACGAGATATGATTGATGAGATATAAGATATGAGCTGGTAGCGCAAATATAACCGATGTTTGTTCGTTGAGGGTGTTCAGAAAAGTGTGTC
>DLXL01000428.1:0-781 GCA_003448025.1 Saprospirales bacterium
CAAGATTCATGCAACAAAGCCTCTAATTTCCTAGATTACCTGCTAACTGGAAAAAGATTGGAATTAAAAGCCTATTATGAACTCAATTCCGACCTTTTACCCTATAAAATAGATGCATTTAAGGTTTATTTGAGCAGAACTTCAGCCAAACAAATTTCTCCTGCCATCAAACAACAACTTTCAGATTTCATCAATTTTTTAGCCCAACTAGCGTCCTCTATTCCAGGAGATGAAAAGCGTTCAGACATTCTTTCCCGGCGGATCCGGGAGAAAAAACAAGCCGCAGAATGGCGTTGGTTATTAGAAAAAGCCGAAGTACTAAAATATCCGTTCCCACCAAATAATTCAAAGGCCACCCCCTCTCAAAAACCGGATCACCATAACCTTTAGCTTAAGAGGCTAGTACTGCATTTACAGCTTTTTACTGCCATTTTCATTCTGACCACTGTCAGTAGGGGGTACAAGAATGTCACGGCTACGCCGTTTTTTACGCCCTGCGAGGGTCTTACGACCCCGCAGCTTCGCTCGGGGGGGACAGGAGTGTCACGGTTACGCCGGTTTTCAGGTTGGGTAAAGCTCAAATTTCCGGAAAATGATCCGTTGGGGCGAGCCCTGTGGTCGTCCCAACCCCACGTTATGCCCTTGGCTATGCCATTTCACAAACTCCATATTCAGCAGGCTCCTTGCCACTATCCACCAGAGATGGGCCGGGGGTGAAGCACCCCCAATTACGGACCATCCAATGGAATACCCGGAGAATCGGCGGCTAAACCCGCCGGTA
>DLXL01000428.1:987-7106 GCA_003448025.1 Saprospirales bacterium
TTTTTTTTTTTTAACTTTTTTTTTTTTTTTTTTTTGCCGGGTTTTTCCCCCCCGCCGATGGAACAAAATTTATTTCTCGGCGGCTAAACCCGCCGGTACGGGGAGACTGCGTTATGATCAGATAGCCCCGAGCCTAGCTTATTTCAAGATTACCTTCTGGGTAACCATGCCTTCATTGAAACGAACGCGGGCAAAATAAACACCCGGAGCCAACCCATTGCGAGCCACCGTAAACTGATTGTTGTTCACGTTCTGGAAGCTGGCGCAAAGACGACCGGCGATGTCCACCAGTTCAATGCTCTGCATGGTGAATTGAGCGTCTGTTTTCAGCATGAAATCACCATCAGTTGGGTTTGGAATAGCCGACATGCCTACCTCAGAAGTGCTCAGGTCTTTGGTGCCTACTTCGCTGGTATTGCAATTGCCCAGACCCAGTACTGCACAGGCTCTTGGAGCAAAATATGCGATGATGGTGTCCAGGTAAGCCTGGTGTGTAGGGGCAAATGTTTCGCACATGGGGTCAGTTCCCAAACCATAAGGATTGGAGCTGGCTGAGAAACCCCATGGGCTGGAGTCATTACCCAGGAACGGATAGAACCCTTCTATGTTGCCATTCAAAGACTTTGCTTTAACCGAGAGCGGATCAGTCAGATTGGCCGCAATCATGGCATTTTGTATACCCTGCGCGTTAAGCACTGGCTGGAAGCCGCAGCTACCCGTTACCTCTACCACCGGAAGGTTTATCGGAGGTGGAACCAATACGATAGCAGTACCACATGGCGCAAACGGATCTGTTGGGTTGTGGAATGAAATGATTGGGGAATCACCTGCATCAATCCAGGAGAGATCGCCCAATGCACCGCCGAGGTTTACTGCTAACTTGAAATCAGAACTGTACCCAACGTGGTTAGCGTAGCAGAGCGTATCACCTGCAGGAAAAGGCAATCCAGGAATGCCAGGATTTACCCCGAAGGTTGTACCTTCAACGTTACCGCTCAAAAACTCCAGTACCATCGGGCCTTGTGGCGTCAGGAACTTCGGAACATACGTATCTGTGATGGTGTCAAGCGTAGCAGCAGCAGCGGCAATATAGCCACCGGTGCCAATACCCCAAACCGTGATCTTTTCCGGATCAACACCAAAACTGTTTCCACCTGTAGCCACATCCTTGCGGAAGAAACGTACGCAGGTATTTACGTCCTGTACACCACGATACGCAGCATTGATCAGGGTATAAATACGCTCTGTTTGGGTAGATGCAACCGGATTCCAGCCAAGACGGTAATCGGCCACCGCTACCACAAAACCCATTTTAGCCAAACGGTTGGCCATAAATACGTTTGCGGCATCTTTGCGCGTACCGGTGCAGCCACCATTTACCTGGGGAGGTAAAAAGTTGCCGGTACACAAAATAATAACCAGCGGACGAGCCGTTTCTGTGTCGCCGGATGGCCTGTAGACATCCATTCTCAACGTTTGCGGAATGGCCTGACCAAAACCGTTTGGTGGCGGTGCAATAAAAAGCACCGTGGCATTAACAGCGTAAGGTACATCAGCGGTTACTTCAACGCTGGAAAAAACCTCATCAAAATAACGGTCACTCTGCGCCGATATCGATGCAGCGAAAAGACTAAAAAGCAGGAGTACTTTGAGTTGTTTCATGATAAACAATGAATGGTTGGTGAATTTGTTCAAAATCATTTTTTTGCAAAATCATATACAATCGAGGCATATGCCATGGTACCTATGGCCGGACCTCCATAAGTCTGAGATACCTGATTGTTCAATATGTTGGACGCGCCAATTTTCACGGTAGTGTGGATTTTGTCAAAGGTCGCGTTCACTTGAGCATCCACTAACTCGTAGGTTGGAACTGCACCTGTGAACTGTGGAGAGCCTTCAAAGGTAAAGCCTTGAATCCACTTATAGGTCAAATTAAACCCAGTCTTTTTCAATTTCACAAAGCCAAGATTAAGCGGCACATCCCGGCCGGAAAGGCTTACGTTGTATTTGTGCTCAGGCGTGTTGAAAGCCGGAATGATAGGATCGTCCGGAAATGCTTTGTTCAGCTTGTTCCAGGAATAATTCCCAGCAAGCATATAGTAATCACTAAAATAGTAGTTCAAGCCAACAGCCAAACCCTGCGTGGTAACTTCCTGTGTTGAGTTGGCCGCCACCCGGTATACTTTGGTGTTGATCGGGAACCCGGTGGTAGGGTCAAAATCAGAATCAATACCAATGTTGTATCCAATAAAATCATTGTAGAAACTGTAATAGTACCCGGCATCTACATATAGTTTTTTGAACAGGGTGGTTCGATAACCAATTTCAAATGTCTTAACTTTTTCAGGCTGAATAGGCGCTGCATCAAAACGAATAACGGTATCGCGGGTATCCAGATATCTTCTGAATGACTCAACCGTAATCAAATCATAAAAGCCATCCAGATTACCCAACAAGGTTGCCCGTCCGACATTCAGATTCAGGTATTGGTCGGTGAGGGTCGGGTTTCGAACGGCAGAAGAAAAGCGAAGCCTGAGGTAGTTATTGATTTTTGGCGTCCATACCAAAGAAGCAGCAGGCGTGGATACCCAGTTGAAATTTTGATTCTTGTCTACGCGGGCAGACACATTGGCAATCAGCTTGTCGTCCATGAACTTCTTCTCGATACCACCATAGATACCAAATTCAAAATTTCGAATGGCCGGAACACCTGCAGTGTCCTTAAAAATGGTGCCCTGAGAATTGGGCGTATAGAGTCGGCCGTTGCCCCCTATTCGCAATTCGTCCGTCCACTTGGGGGTAAACCGGTATTCACCATGTACGTGATAAAGGGCTGATTTATCGTAAAAACGGGTACCACCTTCTGTTGACTTTAAAGAGGTAATGCGGTCAAATTCTTTCTGAAAACGTGCCCTTTCATTTGGATCGGTTGAATTTGGATCAAAATAAGGAAACGTCTCATCTGGCCTTTGCGGGTCGATACCGTTGGCATAATCTGCAGCCAACTGATGCCAAACCGACAAAGAGTCCATCACATTAGGCTGACGAAGCCACTGGAGTGAAGAAGCGGTATCGAATAAAACAAAAGGAGGCTCCGGCAGGAAAATTACATTCTGTGGATATCCTAAAGCTTTCATCCTGGGATATATAAAATCTCCCCAGTAATCATTGTAGTTAAGCGACCAGTTTTCATCACTTTTAGCTGCCTGCTGAAGTCGAAGTGCGGTAAAATAGGGGTCGTAGGAACGGCCAGCATCCTCATGGGTAGCATAGGCACGAATAAAAAACTTGTCTTTTTTTCTGAATTCTATCCGGTTTTGGAAAAAGTTGATTCCGCGAAGACTGAAGCGGTTATCGCCCTGGTACACAGTGGTACCTGTTCCATAGTTGGAGGCGAATATCAACTCAGGCGATTCAATTTCTCTATCAGGCCGGGTTCTGATATGATACGCTATACCGGCTTTAAAGTTTTTGGTATCATAATCAACGAGATCTTCCTCCCTGTAACCGGTACGATGAAATGTTCCCAACCCCGCTGAACTCTGGGACAGGTTGGCTGGATCAGAAAAATCATTCAGTGAAAAATACTCGTCACCGTAAATATTTACAGCGTCAAAACCGCCAGGGTTGCCAAATCCTGTTTGCGTGCCATCTACCGGAGAAAAATTATTAGCTACCCAGTCATTTGCTGTGAGATAGAATAAGTTAAACTTCAAAGCAGAAGACAAGTCGCCGTTTTTATTTTTGAATGCATGCGCAAATCGCAGTGCCGTTTCAGTCAGATTGCGACTTCCATATTTTACACTGGCAGAAAGGCCTTTGTGCACAAATGGATTTTTCGTTTCCATGGAAATAACGCCGTTAAAGGCATTTGGTCCATAAAAAGCCGAACTGGCGCCCTGGATCAGGTCAACTTTTACCACATCAAGATCACTTGCTCCTAAGAAGTTGCCCAGAGAAAAATTCAGACCCGGGGCCTGATTGTCCACGCCATCAATGATCTGTAGTGAGCGAACCGGACTGGTGGAGTTAAATCCCCGGGTGTTGATGATGGTAAAACCAAGAGATGCCGTTGTTAAATCCACACCTTTTAAATTACCTAACCCGTTGTAGAAATTCACAGATGCCGTTTGTTTGATGGCCAAAGCATCCATGTTTTCCACAGTAAGCGGCGCGGCTTTCTGCTTCTCATCTATTCTTTGGCCCAGCACCACCGTTTCCTCCATGACGAAGCTGGCCGGTTTTAATCGAATGTCAAGTTTCTGATCCGCTTCGGTAACTTTCATCTCAAAGGCATCATAACCGGTATAGTTGATCTTGATCGTGACGGGTAATTTGTCCACCTTGAGGGTAAACTCACCTTCATAATTGGTGATTGTTCCGCCCTGACCACCCTCAACGATGCCAATGCTGGCGCCAATCATGTCTTCTCCATTTTCGGCATCCCGAACCTTTCCTTTGATTGTTACCTGTGCAGAAAGGATACTGCCACAAAACAGGCTAAAGAGCAAAATAGAAACGATAGTGTAGATTTGCTTCATGTGCATTTATTCATTTTCCCAACTAAAAAAAATGGAAATCAAGGTTGCCTCCCAACCCTGTTCGCTTGGCAAAAGAAGAAAGAAAATTTGATTTCAAAACGCAAAACTACCGGGGAAGACTAAAAGTGGCGAATAGGCACGAAGTATTGGCAAACAAAGGCACAAACGCGCGAAGGCTCAAAGTTTTTGGCAGCTCCGCTGCTACTCCTAAAATGCGGTAGTTATTACCTGATCCGACCGCCAATTTCGAAGCTTAGTAACGGCGTTTCGCTGTTACTAAGCTTCGTGCTCTTGTGCCTTCACGCCTTTGTGCAATAACACTTAGTGCCTTTTCACCAGACTTTGCACCTTCTTCCATTGCTGGAAGAACTCCGGGACACAATTGTTGCTAAGGGGTGTGGCGGCGTTGAATAGCACACAAATACCGATGCCATCCTTGCGGTTGAGGGCAATTTCGCTTTTATAGCCGTTAACGTACCCACCATGATAAATGATGGTATCTCCCTGATCGTCCAGAACACGCCAACCCATGGCATAGGCCGCTGCGTCGCGTGGCAACCAGCGCGGAAAGATGCGGCGTTCTTTGTCGGTTTTTACTACCGGTTTAAAAACCTGATCCAGGGTAGTAGTCCATGCCACATCCTGCCGGTAGCCCAGCAGGCAAATTAGCCATTGGCCCATATCATGGATACTGGCATTGATTCCGCCTGCCGCTGCAGCATTGTAATAGGAGGAGGAGATTTTATCCGGATGCCAGCTCCCCCACCCTGTTTGAACATGTGGCGGAGTTTTGTTTGGCTCGTTTTGAATGCTATGGAAATCGCAGGAGGAATGACGCATCCCCAGCGGATTAAAAATGCGCTCGGAAAGTAACTGAGCATAGGTTTTGCCCGTTCTTTGAAACATGACCTCTTCCATAATGCACATTGCCACGTTTTGGTATGCGTAAAACGTTCCTTCCTTTCCACTCACCGGCGCTATGGGGAAATATTCCTTTACAATGCGCTGCACACTGTAATCCTGTTCTATAAGGTTCGTAAAAGCATGGTATGGCAACCCGGTGGTATGCGACAATAAATGCCAAAGTTCCAGACGGGAAGCTTGCTTGGGATCACGAAGGGTAAAATCAGGACAATAATCCTTTACCCGGTCGTTCCAGTGCAATTGGCTGTCCTGAACCAAAAGGCCGGGCAAAACACCGGCAAAACCTTTTGATAAAGAGCCTATTCGAAATACCGTGTTTTCATCTATGGAATCGGATTTGCCTGCCACGCGGAGGCCATAACCCTTCATAAAGAGCACTTGAGTATCTTTAACAATCACTAAAGCTGCACCAGGTGTGTTGGTGAGCTGTAAATTTGCTTCAAAATAACGGGCATAGTCCCTGGCAAATGTATCCAGCCTGGTTAGTGGTCTTTTAGGCGTAGCCTTTCCATTTTCCGCCATTGCGCCATCTGGCCCAGGTGAAAATTAACAGGCTGACAAAACCGAAGTAAGGAGTAATAGATAAAAGGAAATCTTCATAGAGGCCGCGAAGATAGTGTTTTAGTGTTGGAGTTTTTTTGTGTTTTTTGT
>DLXL01000256.1 GCA_003448025.1 Saprospirales bacterium
AATAGGCTGTAAGGCTTTAACCTTCATTTTGAAAAGTGCCCCCCCTTCGGCACCTTCAGAACCAAGAGTATGAGGTAGGGCGTTTGATTTAAACCAAGCCACATTTATTTTATCCTCTTCTAACTGGACGAGGCCTGTATTTTCTTCTTTTGAAAACTCTGGTAAGTCACCAGAAACAACATCGAGTAATTCTAACTTCTCATGGTCAATAAATATCCCCATTTGAAAACTTTCAATATTGTTAAAGCCAATTGCTTTTAAATCTACCTCAAGTATTTGATTAGGTTCAATTAAAGATGGAGAAAAAAATGTGATTTCAGGTTCCAAACACGGCTCCATTACTCCACAGACATCACCAATCTTAATACCATCATATCCTCTCTGTCCAGAGGCTGGTGGTAGGATATTGTACTCCCAATTGGCTGAGCTATAAATCACATAGCTAACATTTTGATTATTAGGGTCAAAGTCTATAGAAAATGGGTTCAATTCAAATTGAATTTGGTAATCTTGAGGTATATATTCAGGTATGAAAACCCAAGGAGTTTCTGGAACAGGAAGTTTTTGATATATACCAAGAATCAGTTTGCGTAATTCAACAATATCAAAGGTTGTTATTGAACTACTTTGGTTTGCATCTGCTGCAATTTGGTCATAACCGTTTGTCAGGGGCTCCAAGCCTAAAATGTGTTTTTGCATACAAACCAAATCATAAGTTGTTACTCTATCTCGCCAGTCATCGCCTGTATAAGCATCTACGAAATATAATGATCCTCCGGGGCCTGTTGGATTAGGGATAAATCCACCTATTTCTTTGGTTGTTCCAATTTTTCTAACTTTTGCTGTGACTTTATTGTCATATAACACTCCTCGAAAGGCACCTGAATTGTCGGAAACACAATTAGTGTATTTTGGAATTGAGGGGTGCCTCCATCGCAATACGACATTCTTTAAAGGTTCCGTTGTGCCTTTATATTCTACCTTATCGGTTACATTTATCAAAAGCCCTTGGTCAATTTTATCATTCCAAAAATCCTGAAAAGTAAGTGACATTCTATTTTTTTGGCAATCAGAGAAACGAAGATCGCATGTCGCATGGTATGTTACTGCCATAATATTATTAGGTTCGCCAATTATTGCATCTTCATTATAATCTTTATAAAGACCGTCATATCCGCAAATTGGGTAAAAACAGCCAGGTAAACAATTTGGGCTATTAGGGTTTGTAATACAATTAGCAATATTAGTTGGATCAAATTTTGGGAATCCATACCTGCTATTGTAAATTCCATTGCAATCTGCTTCCGTATCCCAACATAAATCTCCAGAAGTGAATTTATTGGTAAAATGAAAATTTTTTGAACCGATAGGCACATCGTCTCTAATTGCAAGTTCCCTAGGAAACCCATTTAAAATATAAGGATGATCGATTATATTGGGGTCGGTTATAACGTTTGGATATCTATATGCATTTACAACTCCAAACGTATGGAGCAATCCAAAATTATGTCCTGTTTCGTGAGAATAAGCCCCCCCATCATCTATGAAAAGCTGAGCACCAAGTCTTAAGGTATTATCCTTGTTAAGAGAACCAGGCAAGTTTTGGCCCGGTTGCGGTGTAAAACCTGGACCACTTGGGTATAGGTAAACGTTAAATGCAGTTGTAACATAAGAATAGTTTTCATTAATAAATGTACCTGGATTCCCAGAAATCTCATCATGATCTATATAATTAATGTCCCCTAAGCGGCTAAAGTGAAAACCAGTCCCTGATACCTTATTGTTCAAAAAGTCAATTCTAGTATCAATATCCGAAGCGATTAAGTCACCAACAATCGGTATTGTTCCGTCAGCTTTTCTAACTACTGTGAAATAAACTGGAATTTCAATAGTAGGCTTAGGGATTGACACCAAACTCATTTGGTAAACTATAGGCACCTCACTGCGCATTTTGGAATATTGTTCAAGCGTCGGATCAGGAGTTTCACAAACAGACACTTGGCTTTTTCCATTAATCGAAATTAAAGCCAATGCTAAAAGGAAACAAAATTTCTGCAACAATGGCTTCGACCTTGCCACCAGAATCGTGAATCGTGAATCGTGAATCGTGAATCGTGAATCGTGAATTAAACAAAAATTTAAGCATGTTGAAAAAATTTAAAATTAAATAATTCGGTGTTTCGTCTGCGAAATTAATGTTATCAACCTCTTTATACCATGCCGATCTTGAGTTATGCCAAAATTAGGCAATTCTTACAAGAGGCACCACCTTGCTCCATATATTCCAGGGTAAGAAACCTCTTTATGTCAGATTTCTCTGCTGAATTAAATATGATCCAAAAATAGTACGCACTAAAGCAAAAAACATCATGGCGAAGTCCATATTTGGCCTCAACCAAATATGGACTTCGCGTCTTCGTGCCTTCGTGCCTTCGTGTACCTCGTGCCTTTACCCCAACAGATACCCCCAGAAACGGCGCTTCTTCTTGGCCTTTTTCTTCGTTTTCTTAACAAACACCGGGTCGCTCGGGTAACTGCTTACATTAGCCCGGTTGAACCCAACCACCACATAGGTATAGTACTCTCCTTCCACAGCAGTATGGTCTTCAAAATACCATTTGTCTGCGTAGAAAGGGGTGAATCCCAACAGGTTGCGTGGCTGGTTGAACTTCCCAACGCCCTCCCCGTCGAAACGGTAGAGGGCGAAATAAAAAGGCATTTCATCCGCCGATAAAAGTTCACACAGGTTCCAGGTGAGTTGAACGGTGCTGGGCGTTCCTTTTACCCTGCATATAGTAGCCTTGGCCGGCATGACCTTCGACAGCGACTGCATCGGCGGCATAAGCGAGGGGTGTTTCCACAAGGAATTCATCAGGGTATCCTGTACGCCCAAGGGGTTGCGCAGGAGTGGTTTTACCGAAAAGAACACACTGCCGCTTACGTTTGCATTAGCCCTGTTGAGGGATATCTGTTTACTGATCTCGTCTTCGTTAGCCCAGTTTTTATCGTTGGCAGAATTGTTTATTTTGTAGGCAGCATGGCCAATGTACAATTGTTTGCCGTACAGGTTTTTGCTCCACCAGTCTACCAGTATTTCATAATCGGCAGGCGGGAATCCGATGCTCCAGTATATCTGTGGCGCCACATAATCAATCCAGCCTTTTTCCAGCCAGAGGAGTACATCGGCATACAGATCATCGTAGCAGGTAACGCCTGCACGGGTATTTGAGCCTCTTTGAGGATCCACTTCCTTGTTTCGCCAAACGCCAAAAGGGCTAATACCGAACTTGACGTAAGGCTTATACTTTTTAACGGTTTTAGATACGCCTTCAATCAATACATTTACATTGTTTCGGCGCCAATCGCTGATATCGGTAAACGCATGGTCGCCTGAAGCAAAGGCGTTGTAATCATTGATGGCATCATCCAGATCAAAATCCTTTTCTTTATACGGGTAGAAATAATCATCAAAGTGGATGCCGTCTATATCATACCTCAGTACAATATCCTTTACCACATTGGTCAGGTATTGTCGCACGGAGGGGCTTGCCGGGTTGAAATACCATTTATTTCCATACTTGAAGAACCATTCTGCTTTCCGGCGATTTGGAAGTGCGCGCAGCGGATGGGATGGATCCAGGGCTGAAGTATCCGGATCAAAAGTGGCGCGATAAGGATTTAACCAGGCATGGAATTCCATCCGACGATCATGCGCTGCCTTGATCATATACTCCAGCGGATCAAACAAGGTATCATCAAGCCGTGCACCCTGCCTGCCCACCAGAAATTTACTCATAGGCACGATGGGCGATTTATAAAAGGCATCACCGGCAGGGCGGATCTGTACAAACACCGCATTCATATTCATTGCCTTCATCACGTCCATCAGGCTATCAAACTCTATTTTGATTTCGTTGGAACTCAGGCCCGGGCGCGAAGGGAAATCGATATTGGCAACAGTTGCCACCCAGGCGCCACGCAATTCGGTATTGAGAACCGGGCCAGCCTTCTGAGCCGAACCAACAAAGGGAATACTGAGTAAAAGGACTAGGAATAAAATCGGTTGGCGGAAACGATACATCATATCATGGTGGACTTGGGGGTGAAAGTAGGGGTTTTGGTTTGTTTGGTGGTATCTCATACCCTTCAGAAAATTCCAACCCGATTTTACATGCAATTTTTCGGACTTTTGTGCGGTGTAAATAAACCACTAAGGTAGCAGGTTCACCACAAAGGTACAAAGGACACAAAGGGTGCCCGGTGCAATCCAACAACCTGTGTCTTAGTATCTTTCGCGCCTTTGTGGTGACAAAATCTTTGGTATTAACCCAACTCAAACACTTTTACATGGATTTTCCACGCCCTATACCAGTTCTCGAACTTGCCTTGCGCTTTGGAGCCCAAATCATTGGCGATGAA
>DLXL01000267.1:0-1044 GCA_003448025.1 Saprospirales bacterium
TCCTCAAATGGGACCTCGCAAGAGATCTGCCGCAGGTCGTCTACCGCCCGGACGTTAACCCTGAAATCTCCCGCACCTCTTTCAGCGTCTGCTGGGCGCGTTTGCGGATTTCAGCACTGGATTCCAGTACCTGAGTTTTTACATTCTTTTTATCAGCCTGTAGTTCGGCGAGGCGCTCGCGGAAGGGATTTACCAATCCAACCACGGCATTGGCTACGGCTTCCTTGAGGTCGCTGTAGCGCAGTGCGCCGGCATTGTAGTCGGCCATCAGCGAGTTGTGGGCCTCCATGCTGTTGCAGGCGCGCAGCAGCTCGAAGAGGTTTTTAACCCCCGCGCTCATTTCGCCTGCAGTAGTTTCGCCGGTATCTGTTACCGCAGATTTGATCTGCTTACGGATGCGGTCTTCTTCACCGAAGAGGTTGATATAATGTTTTTCCCCCAGGCTTTTGCTCATTTTCCGGGTAGGATCTGCCGGAGAAAGTATCTTGGGCGTCTCGGTAAATAAAGGTTCCGGATGCACAAAATATTCCTTGCCAAACTGGTGGTTGAAGCGCTGGGCAATATTGCGTGATAACTCCAGGTGTTGTTCCTGGTCTTTACCCACCGGCACATAATCAGCGTGATAAATCAGGATGTCGGCAGCCTGAAGCACCGGGTAAGCAAATAAACCTAAGCTTACAAAAGCGTCCTTATCCGTTTCGTGCAATTGATCCGTCTTATCCTTAAACTGGGTCATGCGCGTCAGCTCTCCATAGGAAGTGGTACAACTCAGGATCCACGACAACTCAACGTGTTCCGGAATTTGGCTTTGAATAAACACGTTTTCCGGTTTGATGCCACAAGCCAGCAGGTAGAACGCCATTTTCCAGGTATTCTCCCTCAACTGAGCCGGGTTATAGGGCATAGTCATGGAGTGGTAATCCACCACCCCATAATAGCATTTGTAGCTTTCCTGAATGCGCACCCAGTTCTGTACAGCGCCAAAGTAGTTGCCTAAATGGAGATCGCCGGTTGGCTGAACGCAAGAGAGAACGTTTTTCATGT
>DLXL01000267.1:1227-1873 GCA_003448025.1 Saprospirales bacterium
TGGTGTTTTGGTGCTTTAGTTGGCGTTCGGCTGGGCATTACCACTTAAAACACAAAGAACGCAAAACCATTGTGTCCTGAATGGCTCGTGGTAAAAAAGTTGCCTAAATTCAAATCAAATCCCCTGCCGAATGCCAACTAAAGCACCAACACACCAAAACCCTCAAACACCTGCTATTACTGATATTTCAATATTTACGAATTTGGGCAACTCCGAAACTTGCACCAGTTCGCGGGCCGGTGCGAATTCGGGTTTGAAATACTCCCCGTATACAGCGTTTATCCGACCAAAAAGGTTCATGTCCTTTACAAAAACGGTCGCCTTTAACACTTTTTCCAGACTGCTGCCGCCAGCTTCCAGGATAGCCTTGAGGTTTCTGAGTACCTGATGCGTTTCGGCTTCTATATTATCCAACACCAGATCATTGGTAGCTGGATCGATGGCGATTTGGCCGGAGACGAACATCAAACCATTCAAACTGGTAGCCTGGTTGTACGGACCAATGGGCAGTGGAGCGTTGGGAGTGTTGATGAGTTGTTTCATGATGGAAGTTATTAGTTATTTGGGGGTCATTTGAGGTCATTTGGGGTCATTAGGGGTCATTTAGGGGTCATTTAGGTCATTTAGGGGTCATTTAGGGGTCATT
>DLXL01000267.1:2180-2345 GCA_003448025.1 Saprospirales bacterium
TATTCTTCGGCTGCAGCCCGGGCTGTACCCGGAACCAGCACCTGACCACGGTAGTACAGGTCGCCATCCACTTTGTAAGCGTGGTGGAACATGTACACTTCACCGGTGGTTTTGCAGGTGCCCAGGGTTGGCATTGCAGCATGGTCGTGTGTGCGGCGTGCGCGC
>DLXL01000267.1:2534-3102 GCA_003448025.1 Saprospirales bacterium
TGCGGCGCTTGGAGTGCCGCCATTTTGGATTTGGCATGACGCTATTCAGTTATAGGTTGCTTTCACAACCTTTTATGATTCAATTAATTATCGTTTTTCAAATCTTTCAGACTGTCCCAAATGGAGCCGCCTGATGGTCCGTCTTGTTCCGGGTTCAGATGCTTGAGTACTTCAAAATTGCAAGGCGGATTGGTATCGTTCTCGCAATCATAAGTATTCGTGATAGGCAAAGCCAGCACCACAAACTCATACAGAAATTTGGCAACGTTGAAATCCGGAGCATCCCGATGAAGGAATACAACTTCCTCATCCTCTGTCTCCATGTCTTCTTCAGCAAACTTCACGATCAACTGCTGCTCATCCTCAATCGGCAGATTGATGTTGGCAGTACACCGATCGCATTCAGCCTGAATATAACCCTCCAGTGTGAACTGAAGTAACATCATATCGGGCCGTCTGTCCAGTTCCAGATCAAAATGAACTTTTCCGTTTTGAACTGGCGAACCCTCAAACCGAGCGAAAAACGCATTGTCTATCTCAAACTTGTAATGATGTACTCCTGTTTTTA
>DLXL01000267.1:3218-7148 GCA_003448025.1 Saprospirales bacterium
CTCCTGTTTTTAAACCCTGGATCGGGAGGGAATACGCGACAAATGCGTCCATTGGCTCGGCAGTTTTTTATAACGGGCGGCAAAGGTAGATAATTCTGTTTTTTTAAACAAGTGTTCGGGTAAACTTTTCTAATCCTTCATATTATTAGCTAAAAACGGTTAAAAAATCAGAACGCTTGGATTATTTTGAGAATAAAATTTCGAAAAGTGTAACTTTATTTATACATTTGTAGATACTATGGTGATCATTAGCAAAACCATTCTTCGGGACTTTGGGGAGAATCATCCGGATGCTATTGATGCACTTAATAAATGGTATCAAATCGTAAAAACTGCCGATTGGGATCACCTGCAACAAATTCTGGAATCCTTCAATACGGTTGATTATGTTGGGAATGACAGGTTTGTCTTCAATATCAAAGGGAATAAATACCGGCTTGTCGTTATGATCTTTTTTGACATCCGAACCGTTTTTATCCGCTTTGTTGGAACGCATTCCGATTACGACAAAATAGACGTAACAGCTGTTTAAACATGATTAAGTATTCCATACAATCAGAAGAAGAATACCGCCAGGTCATGGACCGGGTCGAATCTTACCTTCAAAAATCTACTGCACAAGGTGGTGGGTCCACCCTTTCTGCGTCAGAAAAAACGGAGCTGCAGCAGCTTTCACTTATGGCGGAAGCTTGGGAAGATGGAGTCCCGTTTATGCCTATAAAACAACCAAAAACGCTGGTTGAAATGCTGGAGCTTAAAATGTACGAACGGAAAATTCGACAAAAAGAACTGGCTGAGTTATTAGGAATCTCAGCCACACGCCTTTCCGAGGTAATGCAGGGCAAACGAAAAGTCAATCTCGACCTAGCCAAACGACTTTATTCCGTTTTGTCTATTGATGCAGCCTTTATTTTGGAGAAGGCGTAACAGCCAACTCATCCTCCAAAAACTTGCCGGTCCAGCTCCCTTTTACTTTAGCAACCTCCTCCGGAGTGCCTTCCGCCACGATATTCCCGCCGCGGAAACCACCCTCCGGACCAACATCCACGATGTAATCCGCCATTTTGATCACATCCAGGTTGTGTTCAATGACCACCACTGTATTGCCTTTTTCCACCAATTGATTCAATACCATCAACAATTGCCGGATATCGTCAAAATGCAATCCAGTGGTTGGTTCATCCAGGATATAAATGGTTCTGCCGGTGTCTTTTTTGGATAACTCTTCCGCCAGTTTCACCCGCTGTGCTTCGCCGCCGGAAAGCGTGGTGGCTTGTTGTCCAAGGGTAATGTATCCCAAACCCACATCCTGCAAAGTTTTGATCTTGCGGTAAATGGATGGAATAGGCTCAAAAAACGCTGCCGCCTCCTGAATAGTCATGTCCAGCACATCCGAAATAGATTTACCCTTGTACAGCACCTCCAGCGTTTCACGGTTGTATCGCCTGCCCTGACAGCGTTCGCAGTGTACCTGTACATCGGGCAGGAAATTCATTTCAATAGTACGCAAACCGGCGCCTTCACATACCTCACACCTGCCGCCTTTCACATTGAAAGAAAAACGACCGTTGGCATACCCCCGAATCTTGGCCTCCGGGGTTTCGGCAAATAATTTGCGGATATCACCAAAGACATTGGTATACGTAGCCGGATTGGAGCGCGGGGTGCGACCAATCGGACTCTGGTCTATTTCAATCACTTTGTCCAGATATTCCAGTCCAACTACTTGTTCATATTTAAGCGGACGTTTCAGGCTGTTGTAAAAATGGCTCTGCAGAATGGGATAAAGCGTTTCATTCACCAAAGAACTCTTCCCCGAACCGCTCACACCTGTGATACAGGTAAAGGTACCCAGCGGAAGGCGCAAACTGGTGTTTTTCAAATTATGCCCGGTACAACCTTTCAATTCCAGCCACTTACCACTACCAGGCCTGCGAGCCGGAATATCCAGTTTCACCCGGCCAGCTAAATAATCTGAAGTGGCCGTGGGATTTTTCAAAAAATCGGCGGGCTTGCCAATGTCAACAATCATACCGCCGTGTTTGCCTGCGCCAGGCCCCAAATCAATCAGATAATCGGATTCCAGCATGATGTCGCGGTCGTGCTCTACCACCAACACAGAATTGCCTATATCACGCAGATTTTTCAAGGCTTCAATCAACCGGTGGTTATCCCGCTGGTGCAACCCGATACTCGGTTCGTCCAGAATATACGTGATTCCGGTAAGCTGTGAACCGATCTGGGTGGCCAGGCGAATCCGCTGACTTTCGCCACCCGATAAAGAGCGGGCCGGACGGTTCAGGGCCAGATAATCAAGTCCTACCTGCAACAGAAATTTGAGGCGGAAGCGGATTTCTTTCAGTACATCCTTGGCTATGGTGCGCTGCCGCTCGCTCATGCGTTCTTCCACGTTTTCCAGATTGGTATACAGCTCATTGAGGTCCATATCCGACAGCTCTGCAATGTTGCGTTCGGCAATTTTAAACCATCTGCTCTCCAGCTTCAGGCGAGAACCACCACAATCCGGACAGGTTACAATAGCGATGAAATCTTCGGCCCATTGACGTGCCTTTTCACTGGTAGACTCTGCATACTGGCGTTTCAGCACGTTGATCAGTCCATCAAAAGCCATATCGTAACTCCATTCCTCACTACCCCAGGTCATGTCCACCTTTATTTCATCGCCACCATGAAGAATCGCATTGAGTACGGTATCAGGCAGATCTTTGATGGGCGTGGAAAACGAGAAGTTATGTTTTTTGGCCAGTGCGCGCAGTTGTTTGAACAGCATGTTTTCCCGGACTTCTCCCAGCGGCACAATACCTACTTCGTTGATACTTTTATTGTAATCCGGGATGACTCGCTGCATGTCTACCTCGTGGATCTCACCCAGACCTTTGCAGGTAGGGCACATGCCATAAGGCGAGTTGAAAGAAAAGGTATTGGGCGAGGGTTCGTCGTACGACAAGCCAGTGTCGGCACACATGAGGTTTTTGGAGAAAGCAGAAACAGCTAAGGGATCGTCCTGATCCATGTCAAGTACCTGCACCAGCCCATCTCCAAGTTTTAGGGCCGTGCCCAGGCTTTCCGTAAGCCGTTCATTGCGGTCGTCGCCCACTTTTAGCCGGTCTACCACAATTTCAATATCGTGGATTTTATAGCGGTCGAGCTGCATGCCCGGCGTGATTTCCTGCACTTCGCCATCCACACGCACGCGGGTGTAGCCTTGTTTCCGGATTTGTTCAAAGAGTTCGCGGTAATGACCTTTGCGCGAGCGCACCACGGGCGCCAGCAAGGCTATTTTGTGCCCCGAAAAGCGCTCCATAATGTTTTCCACGATTTGCTCTTCGGTGTATTTCACCATTTTTTTCCCCGTTTCGTAGGAATAAGCCTCACCCGCCCGGGCAAAGAGCAGGCGCAGGAAATCATACACCTCCGTTACGGTACCCACCGTGGAGCGCGGGTTGCGACCCGTAGTTTTTTGTTCAATGGAAATAACGGGCGACAAGCCGGTAATTTGCTCCACATCCGGGCGCTCCATTTCACCGATGAATTGGCGGGCGTAACTGGAAAGGGTTTCCATAAACCGGCGCTGACCTTCGGCATAGATGGTATCAAAAGCCAGACTGGATTTGCCTGAGCCGCTCACGCCGGTAATCACCACCAGTTGGTTGCGGGGAATACGCACATCAACATTGCGCAGGTTGTGGACCCGCGCGCCGATTACTTCAATAAAATCACGGTCAACCGTTGGCCGTTCACCGTCACCCGTCGATCGCAGGTCGTTTGCCGTATTTTTAGTTTTTGCCATTTCAAGCGGGAAAACAACGAAATTGGGAAGCTGTTTCCGGAATCGGCAAAATTACAGATATTGCAACAATAAAAAAACGAATTGTTTTAAAATAATGTGTTTTGGTGTTTTGGTGTTTT
>DLXL01000267.1:7395-7605 GCA_003448025.1 Saprospirales bacterium
AGCACTTAAACACTAAAACACTTAAACACTTACTTTATAGCGCGACGTTTGAAATCCTGCTTACTATGTAGCTTGAAAATTATGCACGGCGGAAATCACTTATTCAAAAGCATTCACCAGGGATTGGCAGACTTGGAGCAGGGCTTCCATAACCATTGTTTTGGCTTGGGAAAAGGCAATTAGGGATGTTATTAGCATTGAAACCATCTG
>DLXL01000459.1 GCA_003448025.1 Saprospirales bacterium
GTTTATGGGGGTTTATGAGGTTGATTGTATAAACTCAATAAACCTTCCCGGAATATCATTCCGGGATACATAAACCCCATAAACCACTATAAACCCTATAAACCTCACAAACGTCTCCCGCATTCATGCTATTGCCAATTTACGCCTACGGGCAACCCGTTTTAAAAAAAGTAGCTACGTCAATAGGGCCGGAATACCCTGATTTACAAGCGCTTATTTCCAATATGTGGGACACCATGTACCACGCCGATGGTGTTGGTATTGCTGCTCCGCAAGTAGGGTATTCCATTCGGTTATTTATTATTGATACGGAGCAGATTGACCGTAAAACGGAAGCCGATGTCCCGACCGATATGCCCTTGAAGCAGGTATTCATCAATGCTCAGATCCTCGAGCAATCCGAGCAGCCCTTTACCTATGAAGAGGGATGCCTGAGTATACCGGATATCCGTGGAGATGTGGAACGGTCAGAAGGAATCCGTATTCGCTGGCAGGATGAAAAATTTGAGGAACATGAAGCCTCCTTTACAGGTATTAACGCCAGAGTAATACTTCATGAGTACGATCATATTGAAGGGATATTGTTTACTGAGCGACTCAAACCCTTGAAAAAGCGATTGATTCAGCGCCGTTTGGATGCCATCAAAACCGGCCGGATCAAGACCGATTACAAAATGCGATTCTTCAGTACACCCCGATAGTTGCCACGGAAGAGTTTAGAACTTTTTGTTATGGTATAATAGTTGCAGTTGGTGCAGGCAAATAATCTTCCTTCGCTTATGCACCGCCACATCGATGTTCTTGTAGCAGATCACCATCCAATTTTTGCGGAAGGTATTCGCTCACTTCTCTCCAAAAGCAACGGAGGGAATTTCCAGTATAATATTCAGGGGGTTGCCATAAACGGCCTGCAGGTGGCCGAATATCTGGACAGTTCATTCCCGGATCTTTTTCTGCTCGATCCGGACTTGCCTGATTCCGGTGGACTTAAAATTATCGCTTCGGTCAAACAATCCGGCACTAAAACCAGGATACTTATTCTGAATGGTTCCGGAGATCCGCTGCACATACAAGCTGCTTTCCGTGCAGGAGCAGATGGATACATGCTAAAATCAGGCACTCAGGACGAACTTCTGCAGGCTGTAGGCGAACTTGCTGAAGGACGCACCTTTGTTGGCCGTGGATTGATGCCATATGCTAATCAACCTGAAACGGATGGGCTGGCGCCTGAAACCCGTTTTGCTCAAAAACATCAACTCACTAAAAGGGAAATGGAAATCCTGAAATTGATCGGTGAGGCCCTTACGAACAAAGAAATAGCAGATCGAATTTATATCAGTGACCAAACCGCCAGCGTCCACCGAAAAAACATCATGCGCAAGCTCGGAGTGAACAGTACCGGGGCACTGATTAAACTGGCCTTTGAAAATCATCTGGTTTGATGCCAAATATTTGTCGCACTTTGGACAAATCCGGTTTATTCAAAACATTGAGTCTTTCCCTATTTGATTTTCTGGGTAAACTTACTGTACATTTGCCTCTGATTCATCTGCTGAATCCTGCCTGGGAGCGTTTTCACAATCTTTTAACCTTCTTGTAAGCAAAAATGAATGTCTTTAGGCATCGTTTTTGCGTAATAAAATTAATGCCAGGGGTTCTGACAAAACCTTGGGGCATATTATTATGACTTTTTTATCTTTGTGCGTTTAAAGCATGCGGTAGGAAAGTCTTGACCAGGAAGGTTTCTTCTCAAAGACGAATTTTTAAATCGATTACATTTTTTCTAATCATAAACACTCATGAAAAAAGCGAATTCTACACTCATTTACAACGCTTTCGGATGGTTGCTGGCTTTGGCTTTATCGCTTTCAGTCAATACTGCGGCAACAGCACAATGCAACATGATTTGTAACGATCTCGTCCAAATTGCGCTGGACGAAGATTGTGAAACGGAAATCCTTCCTGATATGATTTTGGAAGGCAATGGCTGTCCAAACGGCAATTTCCAGGTTCAGGCTAAAATCAATGGTATCTGGACCCCCAGCTCCGGCAACTTTGTGGCTAATGCCAATCACATCAACCTTACCCTGCAAATCCGTGTAAGGGATCTGATTTCCGGCAATTCCTGCAACGGCAATGCCGTTATCAAGGATTTACTTCCACCTGTGCTGGACTGCGAAGATATCTTCCTGAACTGCGCTATAACCACTTACACTCCTTCATACCTGGAGGATGTGCTTGGTATCCAGGCAGGCTACCCAGCATATGAGGAGAACTGTACAAACGTAACATTGACTCACATCGACCAGTGGTTTGATCTGAGCTGCACTGGCAGCATCAATGGGAATCAGGATATCAGTGCTTATGTGATCCGCAAATGGACCGCACAAGACGAAAGCGGCAATACCTCTACCTGCAATCAATTCATCTACTTTGAACGCCGGCATAATTCAGATGTGTTCCTGCCACCAAATGTAGTTGTGGACTGCAGCAATCCGGTTACGGATCCTAACAGCACAGGTGTTCCCTATGTGCAAGAGTTTGGCCAGCAGTTCCCTGTTTGGCCTAATGGTACTTTCTGTGAACTCAATGCAACCTACCAGGATCTTCCATTACCAGTTTGTGACGGCTCGTACAAAATCCTCCGCACCTGGACGTTGTACGACTGGTGCCGCCCGAATGGTCCGCAAAATCCATTGACTCACACCCAAGTAATTAAAGTTGAAGATGCTACCGGTCCGGAGCTGGAGTGTCCGGAAGACGTAACTGTGGGCACTAATGCAAACGATTGTCAACTCGATTATGACCTTCCGGATGTAATTGTAACAGACAACTGCTCACGGCTGGCTTCCATTGAAGCTCAATGGCAGGACTATAACGGCATCTGGCAAAATATTTACGGTACATTCACCACATTCCCG
Organism: Saprospirales bacterium; assembly: GCA_003448025.1. GTDB lineage: Bacteria > Bacteroidota > Bacteroidia > Chitinophagales > Saprospiraceae > M3007. Next base: position 2,922 of record DLXL01000459.1, read on the forward strand.
GGCAACAATCCATGGGATCATGACACCCTGGCCGTAGTTGGCTACGCCGACAACCTCGGTATCGGTGTTACCCCGGTGAAATACATCATCAAAGATGATTGTGGCAATGTAACCGAGTGCGTGTTTAATGTAACCGTTGAAGACAGCACCCCACCTACTGTTGCCTGCGACCAAAACACAAAGGTTGCCCTGAACGTAGATGGTACGGCCCTTGTTAACGCATCCACTTTTGATGATGGTTCTTATGACAACTGTTCCCCCGAAGTATTCTTCAAGGTACGTCGTATGAATCAGAATGGTTGCCAGGACAATAGCCAATTCCACGACCAGGTAACATTCTGCTGTGAGGACATTGGCGACACCGTTCAGGTTATCCTGCGCGTATATGACATTCCGGTTCCTGCCGGCAGTGTTGACCTTGATTTTGGAGAATGGAACTCAAATGATTGTATGGTTTGGGTACTGGTGGAAGATAAAATCAAACCCACCTGCACGTCTCCTGGCAATGTAACCGTGAACTGTGAAAACTTCGACCCAAGCCTCTGGGCTTATGGCAAACCGGATGTGTATGATAACTGTTGCCTGGATTCTACCAAAGTGTATCAGGGTCAGTATGGCCTTACCCACTCTGTAAACTACAGCCAGTTCGATACCGTATGTAATAAAGGCACCATTACACGTACTTTCCGTAGTTTTGACTGCTACGGAAACAGCTCACAGTGCACGCAGCGTGTAATTGTTACTTACAAACAGAATTACTTTGTCAAGTTCCCTAACGATGTCATCGTAACGGCCTGCGATGGCACGGGTAACTTTGGAGAGCCTATCATTTTTGGCAAAGACTGCGAACTCATCGGCGTATCCTTCAGCGATGAAGTATTCACAGTGGTTCCGGATGCCTGCTTCAAAATTGAGCGCACCTGGCAAATTATAAACTGGTGCACCTACAATCCGAACGCTCCGTGCATCAACGTACCCAATCCGAATCCAAACTCAAACTCCACTTCTCCTGCCAACCTTCCAGGCCCAACGGTATCTGCTTGCGGTACCATTGCCCCATGGGCGCCAACAGTGGTAAAAATTAACCCGTCAGATCCATCAGCCACAAACTACTGCCGCTATTGGGGCGACGACCCTGCCTTTGGTGGCAACGGCAATGGCATAAACGATGAGGTCAACTGCTACGTGTACAAGCAGATCATCAAAATCAGCGATGGTCAGGCGCCAACGGGCACTTTTGTAACCCCTAACTGTTCTAACCAGAACTGGCTGACGCCTAACAACGCGCTCCTCTGGAATGAAATGTACTGGTGGGATAATGGCCTGCAAATCCACGACCTCTGCGAAGAGCCAACGGATCTTTGCATCACTGGCACGGATGCTTGCTCAGGCAACAACATCAATATTGAATATCTTTTGTTCCTCGACCTTGACGGTGACGGAACAATGGAAACAGTAGTGAATTCTGTGAATGTAGGAATTGCCGGCCTTGGATGGAACAACATCATGTACAACAACCTGAATACGCCAAATTTCGGTGGCGGTACTTCACGCCAATTCGACGAGCGCCCTGTACCTGCTAACCAGAAATACGGCTTTGCTATTCAGGAAACCATAAATGGCAACAACAAAGTGGCTTGTGTGCGTTGGAATACCCAGCAGCAACAGAACAATTTTGTTGTGCCTGAGCTGCCACACGGTACCCACAAGATCAAGTGGTTTATTACAGACGGCTGTGGCAACAATAAGGAATACGAATACACCTTTACAGTGAAAGATTGTAAGGCGCCAACCGTGGTTTGCCTCAACGGCCTCAGTGTAAACATCATGCCAACAGGTATGATCACACTCTGGGCTTCCGACTTCCTGCAATACACTGAAGACAACTGCACACCTTCTAATCAACTTAGAATTGGTATTCGCAAGTGTGGCACGGGCACCGGATTCCCGGTAGATGCCAACGGCAACCCGATCACTACTGTGACCTTCAACTGTACCGAAATCGGTAACCAGTGTGTGGAGTTATGGTCCATTGATGCTGCCGGCAATGCTGATTATTGTGAAACCTATGTATTGGTGCAGGACAATCTGGGATCCTGCAGCGGAAATCCATCCGTAGTAGTTTCCGGCGCACTGAAAACGGAAGATAATGAAGGTGTGGAAGAAGCGAATGTCCAACTTTTCGCTATCCCTGCTAACGGGACTCCGGTTCAGGCAAGTACAGATATGACTGACAATCTGGGTGTTTATATGTTTATCAATTCCCTGCCTGTTGGATCTGACTATATTGTTGTTCCGGAAAAAGATGACAACCCTCTGAATGGGGTAACCACTTATGACCTGGTGTTGATTTCCAAGCACATTCTTGGTCTGGAGCCGCTCAACAGCCCCTACAAAATGATCGCTGCGGATGCCAACAAAAGTGGCTCCATTACCACGTTTGATATTGTGGAGATTCGCAAACTGATCCTGGGCATTTACAACGAACTTCCAGCCAACACCTCCTGGCGTTTTGTAGATAAAGATTATACATTCCCGAATGTACTAAATCCATTCCAGGACCAGTTCCCGGAAACCAAAGCGGTTCAGGACATGCAACTGCATAATCTGGAAGACGACTTTGTAGGGGTGAAAATTGGCGACGTAAACAATTCCGTTGTACCAAATTCCCTGGTAAGTGCCGACGACCGCAGTATGGGTACCCTTTACTTTGATGTGGAAGACCGCGCCATAAAAACCGGCGAAATGGTGGAAGTGAAAATGACGGCTTCTGAAAATGTTGCCGGTTATCAGTTCACCATGAACCTGAATGGCCTGAAAGCACTTGAAGTAGTTCCAGGTGCAAACATGGGCCGTGAAAACTTCGCTATCTTCGACGAGGCTGTTACTGCATCTGTGAACAGCGAAGCAAGTGAATTTACCATCCGCTTCCGCGCTACACGTAACGGACAACTGAGCCAGATGCTTGGTTTGGGCAACAGCATCACCCGCACCGAAGCATACACTGAGATCAATGGGGATGTACAGCAGAAAGAAGTGATGTTGCGTTTCAATGGCGCCAATGGCAGCACTGTTGCCGGAGCCGGATTTGAATTGCTGCAAAATGCACCAAATCCAACCAAAGGCTTCACCAACATTTCTTTCAACCTGCCAGAAGCTGTAGAAGCAACCCTTACGGTAACCAACGCAGAGGGCAAAGTAGTGAAGCGGATCGTGAATCAATTCGCGAAAGGCTACAACACCATTACACTCCAGCGCGCTGAGTTGGAACCAGGTATTCTGTTCTACCAACTGGATACGCCAACCCACAGTGCAACGAAGAAAATGATTGTGGTTGAATAATGGATCGTACCGGCGGGTTTAGCCGCCGATACCCATAAACTACAAGAGCCGACCTGTTGAAACAGGTTGGCTCTTGTAGTTTATGAGGGTTTATGGGGTTTATGGGGGTTTATGGGGTTTATGAGGGTTTTTGTAGCGGCGGGTTTAGCCGCCGATGGTTTATGTGGTTTATGTATCACGGATTGATATTACGGGAAGGATTATGTGGGTTTATGTAGCGGCGGGTTTAGGCGGCGGGGGGTTTGGTGGTGTTTGTATAGGGGGGTGAGAGTGGGGGAGGGGG
>DLXL01000008.1:0-3304 GCA_003448025.1 Saprospirales bacterium
ACCTCAAAATGACCTCAAAATGACTCTTAAATGACCTCCAAAATACCCTCAAAATGACCTAAATAACCCTAACCACCCTATTGGCCCAACGCCTTTCTGATGGCTACTTTGGCGGTCAACAGATCATACTGTGCCTGCAGAAGTCCCTGCTGGGCGCTGTACAAACCAGATTCAGCCTGAGTGATCTCGAAGCTGCTGCCTACGCCGGCGCGGTATTTGGTTTGGGTAGTATCGTAGATTCTTTGAGCCAGCGTCACGTTTTTTTCCTGATTGGCCACGCGCTCCTGTGCGTTGAGGTACTGTTTCCGGGCGGCGTCAAGTTCAAGTGTCAATGCATTTTCCAGCATGCCTCTTTGCAGGTCCACGGTTTGAGCAGAAATGGCTGCGCGTTCCCGTTTGGCTTTGGTGCCTCCACCATCGTAAATGGGGATTGTTACCGACAAGCCTGCTACGGCAGAGGATATGTAAAACCAGTTATCAAACCCATCAGAGTCGCTGGCGCCAAATCCACCCTGGTAGCTGGGCTGCCACTGCACAAATCCTGCTACTGTGGGCATCCAGGGTTTGCGGAACAAGTCTACCTGCAGACCGCTCAATTCACGTCCTTTCAGCAACATCAGGTATTCCGGGCGCGCCATAAAATTGGCCTGCGATTCCATATCTACCGTTCCGGTGCTTGCCAGAAGCGCGTTGGTATTGTCGGTTAGCGTAATGGCATCACCAACGGGCATACCCATGTTGAATTTGAGAGCATTCACTACGATTTCCTGCTGTCGGGCAAGATTACCGCGTTCACTGCGCAGGGTGGCGATAGAAAGTTCGAGCCGGTCCACATCCAGTTGCTCGGCGAAACCGGCTTTATTGATTGCCTTGGTATCGTTGAGCAGTTTTTCCAGATTGCTGATGTTTTTGTCGAGAATTCCGAGGTTGTCGGAAAGTAATAAGGCTGGCAGGTAAGCATCCGTAACCTTATTGCGCACGGTCTGCCGCGCTACTGCCAATTGTATATCTACATACTGACGATAATATTTGGCAGCCCGCAGCCCGATGAGGTAGGAGTTGTTAAAAATCAGTTGGTTGGCCGAAACGTTTCCGGAAACACTGTGTACCGGATTAAAAAAGACCTTGGAATTCGGGTCGGAAGCGAAGAGCCCGCCGAACACCGTATTCAGGTTATCTACCTGGCCAGGGGAAAAATCTGTCAGTACAGAACTTAGGTCGATAGGGCCGCTGGGGCCAAAGCTAAGCGCACTGCTTGGCAATCCGCCGCGCTGGATAAAGCCGGTATATGTGGCACCTGCAGAGATTTGTGGTAACCCTGTGGCAAAGTTTTCTTTTATGCGCCAGTCAGCATCTTTCAACTGAAGCTGGGCAGCTTTGATGTCGGGGTGATTGTCCAGCGCAAACTGGATGCAATCGTTCAGGCTCATGGCCTGACCTCCCTGAGCTTTTACTGCTACATTAAAAACGAGCAGCAGTGCAAACAGGGTTAGTTTTTGAGCATATTGATTGAGCATGACTAATGTGAATCGTTGTAGTTCGAAATTGATCAAAGGATGGATAGTGGTTTAGTGGGGGCCGCAAGTTTTTCCTGTAGCAGTGTTAAGCCTTTGTCTGAAACTATACTGTGCAGGTAATTGGTGATATATTCTTTAAACAGGAAATCGTAGGTATAAGGTGGTTTGGGGAAATACCGGTCGTCAAAAATGGCCATGGCGCCTGCTATGTAAAACCTTGCAGCTGTTTCCAAATCGAAATCTGTTCGATACAATCCTTCACGACGGCCCCATTCCAGATTTTGCCGGGCCACGTTGAGAATGTAATTCTGTTGGAAGTCGTTGATCTTATTCCATACATCCCGGTGGTATTTCTGCATTTCGTGTACTACATTGGGCTTCATTTTACCGAAATCAGTAATGATCTGCTGAATAATGCGTACCATTTCATCCACTGCATCTGAGGCCGCCGCGTGGAGGGCTTCGTCTACCTGACATTGCTCTGTCATGTGACGTTCCATCACTTTGGCCACGAGGTCGTCCTTGTTTTCAACGAAGGAGTAAAGTGTTTTTTTGGAAATACCCAATTCCCGAGCCACATCATCCATGGTGAGGCTCTTGATCCCGAGTTTAAAAAACAACTCTTCAACTCTTTTAAGCCATTTTTCCTGCTGTTCTGTAAACATGGCACAAAGGTAACAATGGAAACATTTTTTATGCAAATCGTTTCCATTGTTTCCGGATGTATTTCGACGAACGTCAAATAAAATTCCAAAAACGCAGGCAAACAACCCACTAAACCAAATTTTATAGCCTAAACGCTTTTTGCAATTCAAAAGTTCGCATACTAGCCATATCTTTGAGGCATGTCAGCCACCAACCGCGCCTATCTTGCTCTGGCCCTGATTTGTATTATTTGGGGCACTACATACACTGCCATTAAGTATGCGGTGGTAGATTTTCCTCCCTTTCTATTGGTAGGCATCCGGCAAACAGCTGCAGGTCTGTTATTGCTGGCTTTAGCCTGGCTTGGAGGGAGGTCTGCCATGCCTGACAGTCGGTATATCCGCTTACAGATGCTTACCGGGTTAGCCACCATTACCGGAGGGAACGGGTTTATCACCTGGGGAATGCAATATGTTTCATCCGGTCTGGCGGCCATTATCGGTTCGCTCACCCCTATTGTGGTGGTATTGATCTCTCTGGCCTGGCATGGTAAGGAGCGCATTCATGCCCGGATGATTGCAGGTGTATTGGTTGGTTTTGCCGGTATGGCGCTGATTTTTCGGGAAGGCTGGCAGGATTTTGTCCGACCGGAATTTCGTTGGGGCATTGCGGGCTGTTTCGCCTCCTGCATAACATGGTCGTTAGGTACGGTGATGGCTAAACAATGGAATGCACCGGGAGTATCACCTTTGATCAATGCCGGACTTCAAATCACCTCAGGTGGATTAGGTGGATTCGCACTGAGTGCCCTTTTTGACCAGCATCATACCATTCATCATACTTTTAACGGATGGATGTCGGTAGCTTACCTGGCAATTATTGGTTCTGCACTGGCCTTTACCCTGTATATGTTTGTACTCAAACATCTGAGTGCCACAATCTCTTCTCTTTATACCTATATCAACCCGGTTGTAGCCATTTTGCTTGGTTGGCTGCTATTGAACGAGTCCCTCACTGCCTGGGAGATTGCCGGCATGGGGCTCACGATTTTGGGGGTTTGGATTGTAAATACGAGGCGGACGTAGTTTATGGGGTTTATGTATCCCGGAATGATATTCCGGGAAGGTTTATGAGGGTTTATG
>DLXL01000008.1:3502-4732 GCA_003448025.1 Saprospirales bacterium
GTTTATGGGGTTTATGTATCCCGGAATGATATTCCGGGAAGGTTTATGAGTTTATGGGGTTTATGAGTGCTTGAATCTTTCGGTGAGCAGGTGTTGCTTTTTACCATTATTTGTTGAACCTTTGAACCATCATCCATCCTGCAGGTTTTGGATGAACTTTAACATGATGAACTATTCTCTATGAAGCGCAGTAAAATAGCCGGTATAGGCTCTTATCTCCCGGAACGGGTTGTAACCAACGATGAACTGACCAAGGTGATGGACACCACCGACGAATGGATTCAGGAACGTACCGGTATTCAGACTCGGCGTTATGGCGTAAAGCACAAAGAAACAACTTCCAGCATGGGCGCTAAAGCAGCCAAAGTGGCTTGCGAACGTGCGGGAATCAGTCCGCAAGAAATTGATTTCATCATCTTCGCCACCCTGAGTCCGGATTATTATTTTCCGGGTTGTGGGGTACTGATGCAGCGTGAATTGGGCATTACAAACAAGGAAGCCGGTGCGCTTGACATCCGCAACCAATGCAGCGGATTTGTATACGGACTGAGTATTGCCGACCAGTTTGTCAAAACCGGCATGTACAAAAATGTACTGGTAGTGGGTTCTGAAATGCACTCTATGGGCCTGGATTTCAGCACTCGCGGCCGCAATGTGACCGTCATTTTCGGGGATGGTGCGGGCGCCGTGGTGGTTCAGCCTACCGATGACCCCAATCAGGGCATCCTTACCACCAAGCTGCATTCTGATGGAACTTATGCAGAGAAACTGGCATTTGTAAACCCGGGAGCCCATGGCGGTTACCATCAGGAACGTATCGGCGATACCACCGATCTGGGATACCCGCCGGCCGACACCTATGGAGAGATTTTTGTTACACAAAAAATGATGGACGAGGGCATGCTTTATCCCAATATGGAAGGGCAATTTGTATTCAAACTCGCCATTCAAAAATTTCCTGAGGTAATCCAGGAGGCGCTTAAAGAAGCCGGCCTCCAACCAACAGATATCCACATGCTTATTCCACACCAGGCTAATCTGCGCATCAGCCAAATGGTGCAGCGACTCATGGGGTTGCGCGATGATCAGGTGTGGAACAATATCCAGAAATACGGTAACACCACCGCAGCCTCCGTTCCCATTGCACTCTGCGAAGCCTGGGAAGCCGGTAAAATCAATAAAGGCGATCTCGTTTGCCTCGCTGCCTTCGGAAGTGGATTCACCTGGGGC
>DLXL01000235.1:0-3729 GCA_003448025.1 Saprospirales bacterium
TACAATATCAGGATAGTCAAATAAGGTTTTTCATCATATGGGAGTGTTTTCGCTGCAGGCACTCCCATCTGATGTTTTTGGATAAATGCCATGCCTTTTTTCAAAAAATAAAATAATATTTGCAATAAGTTGTGTTTTGTTTTTTGACGTACCGACTTTTGCCGCTAATGTAAAACAATCAATATTATGAAACGCCTGTTCAAAATCCTTGCCTACCTCCTGGGTGCTGTTGTAACCCTTGCTGCCATGGCGGCTGCCTTTATCCACTTTAAAGGAGTGCCAACCTACGAATATCAACCACCGGCTGAGCTCAAAGATCTGCAAGTCCCCCGCGACAGTATGGCGGTAGCGCAGGGGGCCAAGATTGCCAGTATGCTTTGTAAAGAATGTCATAAAGACTTCAATACCGGCAAAATGACCGGGCATATCATGACCGATATGCCCAAAGAGTTTGGGGTTGTTGCTTCACTTAACATCACACAGGATAAAACCCACGGCATTGGCAACTGGACTGATGGCGAACTATATTATTACCTGCGCCGGAGTATCCGAAAAGATGGTCGTTATAACCCCATTATGGGCGGTTATAGTTTTATGGCCGACAAAGACATTCATGCGATCATCGCCTGGCTTAGATCTGACGATCCCTCGCTTGCTCCTGATCCAAAGGAATATCCTGAAAATAAATACAATTTTCTGGTTAAATTTCTCGCCAACACCGTATTCACACCACCGGCATTGCCAGCTGCTCCGGTGCTGATTCCGGATTCGACAAACAAGGTTGCGCTGGGGAAATATCTGGCCGATGGACTTTATGGTTGTTATCCCTGCCATTGCGCCGACTTCAAAACCATGGATACCAAGGTGCCGGAACGTTCTGTGGGCTATTATGGTGGTGGCAACCCGATGCTCAATTATGAAGGGGAAACAGTGCCTTCAGCCAATATAACGATGGACAAGGAAACCGGTATCGGAAACTGGACGATAGAGCAGTTCCGTGAAGCTGTTAAGTTCGGAAAAAATCCAAAAGGTGGGCCGCTATACTACCCCATGTTTCCACATACCTCACTCACTGACAATGAGTTGGATGCTATTTATGCCTTTCTGCAAACGGTACCGGTCATTAAAAATGATGTAGCGCGGTACAAGCCAAAGGATTAATTGTTTTCAGACCTCCTAGGTTTTCAAAACCTACGAGGTCTGAAAAGAAAACTGGCGGCACTAATTGCTTAGCTCCGCCAGAAAAACTGAATGTTTTACCAACAGATTTGCTGCTGCTGGACGTCCAGTTGGGCGGTGAAATAGACGGCATACTACATGCCAAAAAAGTGGTAAGGATTCGTCAGGTGCCCATCGTATTTGTGACTTCCATGCGCGACGATCAAACCTTTGAGCGGGCCAGGCAGATTCAGCCTGTAGTATTCATTTTGAAGCCATTTGACACGTTGCAACTCCAACGCGCCATTGAGCTGGCGGTGGAAGGCTTGGCTAAGGCGGCGGGCATTCAGAAAACGATCTGGAGCACAAAGGTTTGATGCTGACCGATTGTTTTTTTGAAAGTGCGTGAAAAGTTCGAAAAGGTAAGCTTTAGCGACATTCTTTACCTGGAATCAGATGGTCATTATTTAATGGTGCACACCAGCAACCAACGGAAATATGCCATCCGGATTCCACTTTCCGAGCTGGAATCAAGATTGCCGGAGGAGCAGTTTTTGCGTACGCACCGCAGCTACCTGGTACCGCTCAGTTTTTTGCAAAGTATTGATTTGCAGAATATGATGGCGTTGTTGAAAGATAAGTCTGTGCCGTTGAGCAAAGGGTACAGGGGTGGGTTGTTGGAACGGTTGGATCAGGTGTTGGGGGAGCTCTCATGGCCCCTGCAAGCGCTAACCATTCCCTAATCCTCAATATGTCCCTGCCTGCGCAAACAAACACTCCCAGTAGTTCATCGTTCATCGTCCATCGTTCATCGTTACCTTTGCCTCGTGAATCCTTCCTGTTTCATCCCTTTCCAATCTACGCCCGCCGGGCCGCTGCCAGAGCGCTTTACTTTTCCGTTCCTGTATACGCCGCATCCGCTTAGTATGCAGGCTTCGGCGGAACTGCGGACATACCTGGAAGGCGAACCCGATTGGCAACATGCATTCTGGACAGAGGAGGAACAGGACGGCGGTGCCTATGGCAAGATGTTCGGGGTACTGGTGGTGAGAACGGAGCGAGGAGAGCTGGGATACCTGGCCGCATTTTCGGGAAAGCTGGGCGGAAAAAACCATTACCCGGGTTTTGTGCCGCCGGTGTTTGATTTGCTGGATGAAGAAGGCTTCTATCGCCTCGGAGAAGAGGAACGCAACCAGATGAACCGCCGGATTGAGCAGCTGGAGCAGGATCCTGCACTGGCCACCCTGGAGGAGCAGTTGCTGAGGGCCCGGCAAGGGGCCGCTGCTGCTCTGGATGCGGAAAAACTGCGCGCCAAAACCGCCAAAGCCCTGCGGGATGAACGCCGGGGGGGCATGACCGGACTGGATGAATTTGCCCGACAGGCGCTGGAAGAGGAACTGATGCAGGAAAGTCGCTACGATCATTTCCGCATGAAGGACCTGAAACGCCACTGGAAGGAGCAAACAGAAGTGCTGGAGCAGGAACTGGAGGCACGCCAGCTGGAGATCCGCCAGCTGAAGGAAGTCCGCAGAGAGAAATCGGCCGCCTTGCAGCAGCATATTTTTGATCATTATTTTTTCCTCAACCAGGCCGGTGAGCGCAAGAGTCTGGCAGACATCTTTCAGCGTAACGCCGCCACTCCGCCTCCCGCGGGCGCAGGCGAGTGCGCGGCGCCAAAGCTCCTGCAATACGCGTTTTTGCACAGACTACAGCCTATTGCCATGGCGGAGTTTTGGTGGGGAATGTCTCCGTCTTTGACGGAGACAGGGGCGGGGGCGGTGCGTAAGCACGGACATTTCTACCCGGCCTGCCGAGGCAAATGCGAACCTATTCTGGCGCATATGCTGGAGGGTATCCCGCTGGAGCCCAATCCCATGCAGCAGGACGCCCCTCCGCTGGAAGACCCGGAAATCATATACGAAGACGAATACCTGGCCGTGGTGTACAAACCCGCTGCGATGCTCTCGGTGCCCGGTAAACAGGAGTCGGACTCGGTGCTGCTGCGCATGAAACGTCGCTACCCGGAAGCCACCGGCCCCTTGCTGGTGCACCGACTGGATATGGGCACCTCCGGGCTCCTGCTGGTGGCAAAAACCGCAGAAGTGCACAAACAACTGCAAAGTCAGTTCATGGGCCGCAGCGTCAAAAAGCGTTACGTGGCGCTGCTGGAAGGGGAACTGGCCGCTGACTCCGGGGTGATAGACCTGCCGCTGCGGGTGGATCTGGACGACCGCCCCCGGCAAATGGTGTGTTACACTTACGGCAAATCAGCGCGTACGGAATGGGAAGTGGTGGCGCGCGGGGAAGGCCTCACCCGGGTGTACTTTTATCCGATAACAGGCCGGACGCACCAGCTTCGGGTGCATGCGGCACACCCTGCCGGTTTGAATGCGCCTATTCTGGGGGATGAATTATATGGGACCAAAGGCACACGCCTGCATCTGCACGCCGAGCGACTGGAATTCAGGCATCCGGTGAGCGGGGAGAGGGTGGTAGTGGAGAGGGGGGCGGAGTTCTGAGGACAAGGCGCGAAGAGGGGGCACGAAGGCGCTAAGACACAAAGGCGCTAAG
>DLXL01000235.1:3950-4216 GCA_003448025.1 Saprospirales bacterium
CGCGCCTTAGTGTCTTCGTGCCTTCGTGTCACCCCTTCATCAACTTTTTCAACAAAACAATCTGCCCCATATGGTAATAGAAATGCTCTGTTACCCCTGTGAGGTTGCGGTAGTAAGTGCCGTACTTTTCCTGCACGAAGGTTTCGGTGAGTTTTTCATCCGGTAGTTGCTCGATGGCCTGGGCGAGGGCTTCAGCATCGGCCCAGACTTTGGCGAGGAAAGCCTGCCATTCGGCTTCGGTTTGGAAGTCGGGAGTGGCAAAGCTG
>DLXL01000235.1:4395-4700 GCA_003448025.1 Saprospirales bacterium
CTTTATCGGTTCCCTCGAGCGGTCCGCCTGCCAGTACTGCCAGTTGGCGTTCCACGTAATAGTGCATGTGGAATACCAGGGTGGCAATGGTGTTGAGATCCTGAATTTTGGTGGTAGCCATTTTCAGATCTACTTCTTCGAGGGTGGTTTTGAGGTCTACCCAGGTCCAGTTTTTACCAAAATGGACCTCCCGGAGGTGCCTGGCGATCAGTTGTGAGAAGGACATATAGGATGAAAGAAGGTTTAAGATTGCAAACTTCGTTTCCATGAATGGTTTTAGCACAAAAAATGCAAAAAAAAAAACG
>DLXL01000235.1:4858-5513 GCA_003448025.1 Saprospirales bacterium
AGTTATTCGCTCCGGAGGCCGGTGTGTGAGGCGTTTTCCTCGTTATGGGTCAGGGATTGACTTATTGCTTTTGTAAGCTATTCCGAAGATTCTCCGGTAAAAGTTTTTTTAGATTTTCCGGAATAACTCTTGCATTTGGGTCGTTACCATTATAAGGATTGCAACCGTTTGGTATTTCCGGATGTGCGGCAATGAACGACCGCAGCAAAGCCATGGTACAATCAAACTCTGCCTGGCTGACGTAGCCCTCTCCTTCTCCTACAAAGGCTACACAAGAGCTATTATCCAGGAATGAATAAAAGGCTATAACCTGATAAGAAGGATCGAATGACCAGGCGTAGGCCTCAAACTGTTGACAATAAACATAAGCCAAATTATTCCAACCACCGCAGTCCGTTATTTCCGTATTCAAGTAATAATAATAGTCTGTTCCAGCATTAAGGACTGCCGCATCAAAGCAAGGAGAATTGCAGCAATCTTCATCAACGTTTCCGTCACAATCATCATCTACTCCGTTACCGCATGCTTCCTGTGCACCTGGATTAACACTTGCTTGGGAATCATCGCAATCCGTAGAATTAGTCACATAGCCCTGCGGGGCGCTGCATGCCTGTTGGGAAACGTTGGCGTTGCCATATCCGTCGCCGTCAGCATC
>DLXL01000235.1:5628-8168 GCA_003448025.1 Saprospirales bacterium
CCGTCGCCGTCAGCATCTGCGTAGTAGGTCGTTTTTACACCTTCATCCACCTGGCCGTCGCAGTCGTTGTCTACTCCATCGCACACCTCTTGTGCTCCGGGATTAATGGCGGCATTATTGTCGTCGCAGTCATTCATAGTTCCGGTGCATGCGCCTACAGCTGAGTAGCCGTCGCCATCTGCATCAGGCAGATAGTCGCCATGGTTGAGGTGGCCTTGTAAGGCGTTTGCATTAATAGTAAGGGCACTGTACTCTCCGTTTCCGTGTTTGTGGCAAATGGTAATTTGGCCATTGTTCCGGGAATCAACCGGCAGGTTTTCCAGTACCTGGTCGGCTTCCACACTGTCTTTGGTGCAAGCGGCAATGATAAACAAAGCAGCCAATGCGATTAGAAAATAATTTTTTATAGGTCGAACAATTAAAAAGTTAAAAAAAAAATGAAGGTGACGTGGAAAGATAAAGCTCTCGTTTTACCAAATTCCAAGGCAAGACTACTTGGTCATTACCCGGATCAGGGTATCAACTTGCCCCGACGAGCGTATCAATAAGGGAGAAATTAAAGAAATCCAGTTTTAGGCCAGATAGTCCGAGGGACGTTTGCCAAACCGTTTGCGGAATTGTTTGGAAAAATGTTCCACATCGCGAAAACCTGCGGAAATGGCCACCGTTTTCACCCTGGAATACCGGCGGGTTTCGAGCCAGACCCGAGCTGCACAAAAGCGCATCTCTACAATATACTGTTGAGGTGTGAGGCCGGTAAGATGTTTTACCTTTCGAAAAAATGTAGGACGGCTGATGGCCATTTGCTCAGCCAGCATACTGGCACTGAGTTTGAAATAGCCCAATTTGCGTAGTACGGCTGTTTCCAGGGTTGCCAGCCAGATCTTGTCTTCGTCCTCTGATTGAAAGATGAAATTTGCGCTTTGATGTGCCTGCTCAGAGAAAACCCCTTCATTTATCTCCGGGAAAGTATCTGATTTGGCGTGCTGAAAATTGGCAAGAAGATTAGTAGTGCTAGTCATGAAGCTTGATTATTGATAGTGAAGATTAAAGGATTACTGGCTGCAATATCGGTTGTTTTGATTACCAGCCAAATAAAAAAACCGACTATATGTAAAAAAAGCTCAATTGTTGTGCCAAGTCCGGTTTTTGTAATTTTAAAAGGCCGGGCACCTGCCAATTGAAAGTCTTTTTGGGAACTTTCGCTACTTCGGAACGTGTTCATTTACAATCAATTAGAATGGTGGCTGTTGTGAAATTGTTAACACTCTGCATCTTAGGACTGCTAATATGTAAAAAGGTAACAATGAGTGGCATAAATTTTACAAAGATTTTTATATGGGATGGTAGGCATGTCGATATGCACAAATCCAGCCTAAGACTCTGTTCACTTTCCTGATGGAGTTTAACCGGATACAACGCAGGTATTTGCAAAGGAGTTACAATAGGACTGCATAAGGCGTATTTCAAGTGTTTAACCAACCTGGTTCCTGAAAAACGGAAGAATGTATTTGGCGCCTGATCTCGTTGTTTGCCGACCAATAGGCACTACGCCATACATTTGCCTTCATCATGGATCAATTTACCATCCAAAATATCTTTCGCTCCAGATACGGTCACGAACCGCAGATCACCGTTCGTGCTCCCGGACGGATCAATCTCATTGGAGAGCATACCGACTATAATGGCGGGTTTGTACTCCCCGGCGCTATCAACAAGGCAATCTGGTTTGCGGCCAGCCGTCGCACCGACGATGCGCTGGTATTTCATGCCGCTGATCTTCAAAAAGATTTTGAATCCCTAAGCGGTGATACCATTTATCAGCAAGAAAAATCCTGGGCCAATTACCTGCTCGGTGTAATCAGTGAAGCCCGGAAGGACGGAATACATCCCGGAGGCATTAATCTTGTTTTCGGTAGCGATATACCACTTGGAGCCGGACTGTCGTCTTCGGCAGCATTGGAGAGTGGAACCTTGTTTGTACTGAATGGATTGTACGGCCTGGGTCTTTCCAGCATGGACATCGTGAAACTGGCCCAGCGCGGGGAAAATGAGTTTGTGGGAATGAAATGCGGGATCATGGACATGTTTGCCTCTGTTATGGGCAAGGAAAATCATGTAGTGCGACTAGATTGCCGGGATCTGCAATATACCTACTTCCCGTTTGACGCCCCCGATGTCTCTTTGGTGCTTTGCGACTCCGGTGTAAAACATGCCCTGGGGGACAGCGAATACAACACCCGCCGGGCAGAATGTGAAGAGGGCGTGCGCATCCTGCAAACATTAGATGCAGGAATACAGAGTCTACGAGATGTGTCGCCGGAATTTCTGGCGCTGCATACATCAGTGCTTCCACCGGTCGGTTACCAACGTTGCAAATATGTGGTAGAGGAAATCCGTCGGGTGGAACAAGCCTGCGAAGCGCTGGTACAACATGATATGGAAACCCTCGGCCGACTGATGTATGAAACCCATGAGGGCCTGCAACATGATTATCAGGTGAGCTGCCCGGAAATGGATTTTCTCGTGGCAGAAGCCCG
>DLXL01000235.1:8318-8595 GCA_003448025.1 Saprospirales bacterium
CGAAATCCTTCCGTTCTCGGTGCCCGTATGATGGGTGGCGGCTTTGGTGGCTGTACGATCAATTTGGTTAAAAAAGAAGCCGTGCCGGATTTCATTGCCCATATGCAGGAAGCCTATCAAGAAAACTACCAACTCAAACTCAAAACATATCCCGTTCAACTCACCAATGGAACAGAGGTGTTAAACGGTTGACGGTAGACGGCCTACGGTGGACGGTTTTTGGCTCAGGGTAATGGAGCACCGTCCACCGTCAACCGTCCACCGTCCACCGTCCACC
>DLXL01000235.1:8750-9025 GCA_003448025.1 Saprospirales bacterium
ACCGTAAGCCGTCCACCGTCATGCCACATCGTCGTTACAATCCACTTACAGATAGCTGGGTGCTGGTGTCGCCGCACCGGGCTGCCAGGCCCTGGCAGGGGCAAGTAGAAAAACTACCCTCCGACAATCGTCCGAAGCACGATCCGGATTGCTATCTCTGTGCCGGAAATACAAGGGCTAATGGAGCACAGAACCCTGATTATCCCGATGTATTTGTGTTCGACAACGATTTTGCGGCTTTATTGCCCAAGGCAGAGTCTGCAGAAGAGGGGCTT
>DLXL01000235.1:9187-9405 GCA_003448025.1 Saprospirales bacterium
GCAGAAGAGGGGCTTGCGGGAAGTCCTTTTTTTCGTTCCCGTCCGGAACGTGGGTTGGCCAGAGTAGTGTGTTTTTCCCCCCGGCATGATTTGACTATTCCGGAAATGGACCAACTGGCCATACGGCGTGTGGTTGATTTGTGGATAGAGGAATATCAAACGCTTGGTGCAAAACCTTTTATCCGATATGTTCAGATTTTCGAAAACAAAGGCGCCAT
>DLXL01000048.1 GCA_003448025.1 Saprospirales bacterium
CCCTGTCATAAATCAACCCCCCCCCTGAGCCACAGCCAAGCCGCCCCTTTGAATTCCCCGGACTTTCGGGTTTTCAAACGTTACCGCCTTATGATGCATCAGGATCTCACCCAGCCCTCCGATTTGCGCGCGCATGCAGAAGGTACAGGCGCTTTGCGCACTAAAATTCCGGTGTATACCGATTTTTTACCCCCTTGTAATAACGCCTGTCCGGCGGGGGAAAACATTCAGGCCTGGCTCTCCTTTGCCCAGGAGGGACGCTACCGGGAGGCCTGGGAAAAACTCGTGGAAGAAAATCCATTGCCTGCCGTGCATGGCAGGGTATGCTATCACCCCTGCGAGGACCATTGCAACCGGACCCAAATGGATGCTCCGGTGAGTATTCATGCCATTGAGCGTTTTCTGGGCGACCTGGCCCTGCAGGAAGGATGGCAGATTCCCGTTTCTACTGCTGTAAGCGGAAAAAAAGTACTCATCGTGGGTGGCGGCCCAAGTGGCATTTCTGCAGCGTATCATCTGCGACGCGCCGGCCATGAGGTAGAAATTTGCGAGGCCGGTCCGGTGTTGGGCGGTATGATGCATTTCGGGATACCTCCTTACCGACTCCCCCGACAGGTACTCGATGCCGAAATCAACAGGATCCTGCACATGGGCGTGCGCGTGCGCCTGAATACACGGGTGGAGGATCTGGTCGGGGAAAAACAGTCCGGCCATTTTGATGCGGTGTTCATCGCCATTGGTGCACACCTTTCCAAAAAAGTGGATATCCCAGCCCGGGATGCCGGACAGATCCTGGATGCGCTGACATTCCTGAAAGATACAGAATCCGGGAATGCGCCCAAATTGGGTCGGAAAGTAGCCGTTTACGGCGGTGGCAATACCGCCATGGACGCCGCCCGGGTTGCCATCAGACTCGGATACGAGCCCATGATCATTTACCGCCGCGACCGCGATCACATGCCCGCTCACGCATTTGAGGCAGATGAGGCATTGGCAGAAGGCGTGAAGATCAACTGGCTGCGCAGTATCAAAGAAGTGGAAGGCAACGCCATCAAAGTGGAAATCATGCGTGTCAACGAAGACGGGAAGCCGGAAGGTACCGGCGAATACGAAACGCTGGAGGCGGATTCGCTCATTCTGGCACTGGGCCAGGAAACCGATACCGCCTTCCTGAAGAATGTGCCGGGTATGCAATTCGACCGCGACGGCAGTGTCAAAGTTGGCCCGGATATGATGACCGGCGCCGAAGGCATCTTTGCCGGGGGCGATATGGTGCCCAGCGAACGAACCGTCACCACCGCAGTTGGACACGGGAAAAAGGCCGCCCGATTCATCAATGCCTGGCTTCAGGGTCAGGTTTACCAAAAACCGGAAAAACATCCCCTGGCAGGATATGAACGCCTGCATATATGGTATCAGACACATGCACCCAAACAGCAACAATCGGAAGCCGACCAGGCGCTCCGCGTACAGGATTTCCGCGAAGTGCTGTCTGGCCTGACAGAAAAGGAGGCCCGTTATGAAGCACAGCGCTGTCTTTCTTGTGGTAATTGCTTTGAATGTGATGGCTGCTTCGGCGCCTGCCCGGAGGATGCCGTGATCAAACTTGGGAAAGGCAACCGCTACAAGTTCGACTACGACCGATGCACCGGCTGCGCTGTCTGTTATGAACAATGCCCTTGCCATGCCATCGAAATGACATCTGTGTGAAATCTGTGCAAAAAATCCGTGTGAAACCTGTGCGAATCCCAGTTTAAATTCTGCACGAAACCAACCAACGCAACCATGTCCAAGTCATCCAAAAAAGTCACCATAGACGGCAACGAAGCCACCGCCTACATTGCCTACCGGGTCAACGAGGTTTGTGCCATATATCCCATTACCCCCTCCTCCGCCATGGCCGAACTGGCCGATGAGTGGACCTCCAAAAAGGTGAAAAATATCTGGGGGCACGTGCCGGAAGTGATCGAAATGCAAAGCGAAGGCGGAGCAGCCGGAGCGGTACACGGCTCGCTGCAAACAGGCGCCCTTACTACCACCTTCACCGCTTCGCAGGGCTTGATGCTCATGCTCCCCAACATGTACAAGATCGCCGGGGAGCTTACCAGCGCTGTTTTTCACGTAGCGGCGCGTTCTCTGGCCGCCCAGGCGCTATCGATTTTCGGCGATCACAGCGATGTCATGGCCGCCCGTACTACCGGATTTGCCATGCTCGCGTCCGGATCGGTTCAGGAAGCGCACGATGGCGCGCTGATCGCCCAGGCAGCCACCCTGAAAGCCCGCTTGCCCTTCATTCACTTTTTCGATGGCTTCAGAACCTCACATGAGGTCAATAAGATAGACCTGATCCCGGACGAGACCATCCTGTCGATGATTGACGAACAGGACGTTATTGCCCACCGTCGGCGGGCGCTGAGTCCGGACCGGCCTGTTGTGCGTGGCACGGCCCAAAACCCTGATGTATATTTTCAGGGTCGGGAAAGTGCCAACCCGTTCTATCATGCTACTCCGGAACTCGTGCAGGCGGCCATGGACCGTTTCGCCGTTCTCACAGGACGGCAATATCGCCTGTTTGATTACCATGGTGCACCCGATGCCGAGCGCGTCATGATAATCATGGGGTCAGGGGCCGAAACCGCACAGGAAACCTCCGACTACCTGAACCGGCAGGGTGAAAAAACAGGAGTACTCCAGGTGCGACTTTACCGTCCGTTCTCGGTGCAGCATTTGCTGGAAGCACTGCCGAAAACCGTCCAAAAAATTGCCGTACTCGACCGCTGCAAAGAGCCGGGGGCGGCAGGGGAGCCTTTGTATCAGGACGTGGTGACAGCCTTTGTGGAGGGCTACGGACAGGGCACCTGGCCTGCCATTCCCAAAGTGGTGGGTGGCCGCTACGGTTTGTCGAGCAAGGAATTTACGCCGGGTATGGCCAAAGCCGTGTTTGAGGCGCTGAAAAACGAGCATCCGCGAAACCATTTTACCATTGGTATCCATGATGATGTGATGCAAACCAGCCTGCCCTGGGAATACCTGGAACTTCGGGATGAATCCCTCACCGAAGCCATGTTCTTCGCCTTGGGTGCCGATGGCACAGTAGGCGCCAATAAAAACAGCATCAAGATCATCGGCGAGAATACCGACCTGCACGCACAGGGCTATTTTGTGTATGATTCCAAAAAATCGGGCTCACAAACTGTTTCGCACCTGCGGTTCGGCAAACATCCCATCCGGGCGCCATACCTGATCCGTGAAGCAGGATTTGTAGCCTGCCATAAATTCAATTTCATCCACAAAACGGATATGCTACGTTTCGCCAAACCCGGCGGAACCTTTTTGCTGAACAGCCCGTATGGAAAGGATGAGGTTTGGGCCCAATTGCCTGCGCCGGTACAAAAGGCCATTCGCGACAAAGGCCTCCGTTTTTATGTGATCGACGCGTCTTCTGTGGCAGAAGAAACGGGTATGGGGAATCGCATCAATACCATCATGCAGGTATGCTTCTTTGCCCTTTCCGGGGTGCTGCCACGAGAGGAAGCCATCGCGGCCATCAAAAAGGCCATAGAAAAAACCTATCAGAAGAAAGGGGAACAGGTGGTGCAACAGAACTTCCAGGCAGTGGATGCCACGCTGGAACATCTGTATGAAGTAACCCACATGCCGGTTATGGAACACCAGCCGGATTATCCGCCCGTGGTGCCGGCAGAAGCACCGGCCTTTGTACAAGAGGTGACGGCTGTGATGATGGAAGGTCGTGGCGATGAACTACCCGTGAGTGCGATGCCGGTAGATGGCACCTATCCGAGCGGCACTACTCAATGGGAAAAACGCAATATTTCCGACGACATACCGGTATGGGAACCGGATCTGTGTATCCAGTGCGGCAATTGCAGTTTCGTTTGTCCGCACAGTGTGATCCGTACCAAATTTTACCATGAAAACCTCCTGGAAAACGCGCCGGCGGGTTTTGCAGCTGCACCCATCAACGCACGCGGATTCCCGGAAACCCGATACACCCTGCAAGTATACCTGGAGGATTGTACCGGCTGTAACCTGTGTGTGGAAGTTTGTCCGGTGCAGGATCCGGCCGATGCGAAGCGCAAGGCCATCAACATGGCCGACAAGGCGCCGTATCTGGAACAGGGAAAGGAGAACATCCGTTTCTTTGAAACCATTCCTTACAATGACCGCAGTGCGCTGGACTTCTCACTGGTGCGCGGGGCGCAATTCCTGGAACCCTTATTCGAGTTCTCTGGCGCCTGCGCAGGCTGTGGCGAAACGCCCTACCTGAGGGTGTTGTCGCAGTTGTTCGGCGACCGCCTGATCGTGGCCAACGCTACAGGTTGTTCCTCCATTTTCGGCGGGAACCTGCCCACCACCCCCTGGGCTAAAAATGCAGAAGGCAGAGGTCCGGCCTGGTCGAATTCTCTGTTTGAAGACAATGCCGAGTTTGGACTGGGCATGCGTATTTCTGTGGATAAACACGTGGATATGGTGCAGGAACTGCTCCGCCGCATCTCTGGCGAACTGGATCCTGAACTGGTAGAGAGCTTGCTGAATGCGCCGCAAACCACCGAAACCGAGATCGCGCTCCAGCGCGCGCGGGTGGAAAAGCTCAATGCCGCTCTGGAGCAGAGCAAACACCCGGATGCCGTCCATTTGCGCTCCATATCCGAGTATTTTGTGCGCCGCAGTGTGTGGCTGGTAGGCGGCGATGGATGGGCTTACGATATCGGCTCCGGCGGTCTGGACCATGCACTGGCCAGTGGTAAAAACATCAATGTGCTGGTGCTGGATACTGAGGTGTATTCCAATACCGGCGGACAAATGTCGAAAGCTACCCCAACGGCCGCTACGGCCAAGTTTGCGGCGGCAGGCAAACGGGTGGGTAAAAAAGACCTGGCCATGCAAGCCATTTCCTATGGTAATGTATACGTGGCACAGATCGCCATGGGTGCTAACCCTCAGCAAACCCTGTTGGCTATGCGGGAGGCGGAAGCTTACCCGGGGCCATCGCTGATCCTGGCTTACTCGCACTGTATTGCACACGGAATCGATATGGATAAAGGACTGGATCAACAACACCGGGCGGTAGCTTCCGGCTACTGGCCGCTCATCCGCTACAATCCGGTGCTCCGACAGGCCAATCGTAATCCGTTCGTGCTGGACTCCCTACGTCCGACCATCTCCCTCAAGGATTACGCTTATCACGAACTGCGCTATACCGATCTGCAACGCAGTAATCCGGAAGAAGCCGAAACCCTCATGCAACTGGCTCAAACCATTGCCAATCTGCGCTGGCAGAATTACGAGAATATGGCCAGCTGGAAAGCGGAGGCGTTTGTGCCGGTAAGTGAGTAATTTTAAGTGCGGAGGTGCAATTGATTTTTAATGCACCTCCGTACTTAATAAATCTTACTTCTTATTTCGTTGGCGTTTGACCATGTTTTCCCGAACGGTTTTCATGGAAATCTGTCGGGTAGATTTATTGTCAGCCTCTATAAAGTCGATCGTCTCGAGGTTAGCATTAAATGGAACATAAACCTCAATCCAGCCTTTTTTGATACTTCCGGTTTGACTTCTCTCGTCATCGCAGGAGCGGAAAGAGAATACATTGTCGGGGTATACGGTTCCCAGAATCCTGCCGTTTGCATCTTTGGTTTCTATCCGGAAATCATTGTTTTTTACTCCGGGGTTCAATTTGCCATAGACCACGGATGCCTGAATGCTATCTGTGACCATATTGCCATCTGCCAGATAAATCCGGAACGCAATAAAGGAGTCTTTAGGAGCAATGGTTCCGGGCATTTGAGCGGAGTTAAAAGGCCTGGTGTTTTGTTCTACTTTATCGATATCTGCCAGATTGACGCCTGTGTCATTTTGCTGCGAAGTTTTAGTTTTCATGCAGGATGCTACAGTGAGTCCAAGAAGGATGGCACAAAGCAGGAATGATATATGTTTCATGTTGTTGAAGTTAAGGATGAAATAATGTTTGAACAACATCCTGAACAGGATGTCCGGAGCGACCGTTTTTCATAATATTAATCGCTCGTCAATTCAAAAACCCGTGTGGTAATTCTGGCCCTGCAAGGACAATCATATTGGGTATGATTCAATCCCGAGACTTTCATCTGACAGTTTTCCACACAAAGTTTCCACCAGTTTTTTACGCAGTCTCCGCTTTGTATTCTGCGCACGTCGGAAATGGTTTTGCAGGAACCATAGTCATCGGCAGCAGCTTCTGCAGCGGCTTGTGAGCTCCACAAATTGGGAGAATTGGGTTGTGCGTGGTAGGATGTGTTACCACAATATTCATCTGCCAGTTTGAACAACGCATGCCCGCTTTCATGTAAAACGGTACCCCTGTTTTCCTGTTCGGTGGAGAACAAGCCACCGGAAGCATAGTCTCGGATAGATACCCGGTGCATGAGGCAACGCCCTTCGGCAAAGGCGAGCTGGGCATTATTGGATGGTACAATGTGAGATTCTCCGCTGTCTGCATCCTTGGCGGTACCAGTCATTGGATTGATGTAAAAATTGAACTGACGGCGCCACAATCTGGTATGCGGTTCGTCGAAAAAGGCATTACGGATGTTTTCGCGGCAATGGTTCCGAAAACCATCCATGTCGGTAATATCAGTATCAGGGATAAACACGAGGTCGAAAACATCATCCGGGTCTCCCTGAACATACACCGGAGCCGGTTGGTTTGGAACAGGGTAGGGGCGGATGGCATAGGTTACACGGTAGGTTTTTGTCTTTTCTTTATCCTCCTCCTGAACCTTTACTTCCCAACGATAGGTAACCAGGCTGTTGGCGGCATATCCGCCGGATTTGACAAAAGAAAGATCGCCGGCAGGAGAGGACCAGCTTTGCAATTCCGTCTCTGTACCGGCAGTAATAGTGCCGGCACTATTAACAGTAGATACGGTTTCGAATAGCCGTGCGGAGTTGATGGTGCCTGTGGTTACCCGTTCCAAGGTGTAGGTCACATTCTGGGATGCCGTTGGGTAAATGGGATTGTGCAGGGCGAGGGTTACAGGCGCCGGTTCACAGGAGGTTAAGAGGAGCAAAAAGCCGAAGGCAGCCATACTCCATCCGGGAAAGGTTTTGAGATTTTTCATACATGGTTGATTTTAGTGATTGATGATGAATTCCTATGAATGTAAAAAACTTCGCTTACGTGAACAGAGGAGGTTGAGTCAGAATGCTCAAGTCCGTATATTAAACGGTTATTTCATAAAAATCAATTGCACTTTGCCGGCCATTTGAATGCCGACAAAGTGCAAAAGAAAGTCAAATAAGAAATGGCCTGGGGCTGAATCCTATCTGATAATAACCAACTTCTGGAAATAGTTCCGGGCGTCTTTTTGAATATTCAGGTAATACACTCCGTTATTCATTCCGTTCAGATCCAGGCGGGTGTTTTGTTGTGAGATCAGGCTACTTCCAACGAGCCGGCCATTGGCATCAAAGACCGACAATTGGGCAGTGCCAGAAAAGGTTTCCGGAAACTCAACCTGGCAAAAATCAGCAGCTGGATTAGGGTAAATAAGAATACCGGCTTCTGAAGCTTCCAGATCCTTTACATCTACCAGGCCGCCAAATTTCACATCATCCCAGTAGTAGGTTTTTTCACCCGCCGCAGATCCGGGAGTACCGAAGTTGAAGAAGATAGAAACCTTGTTGTATGTATTGGCAAGATTAAGCGCAGCCGTACCGGGAGCTTGATTGCTGAAGTTAAATTCCAGCGTTTGCCAGGCGCCGGCAACGGTGGTAACGGCTTCTGTTTCCACACTGATGGTTGGATTGCCGGCGTCTTCTACCTTCAGCCGGATTGGTGTGTTCGCATCAGGCGACCAAACCCGGACAGTCATTTTGGTGTTGGAGGCTGTAAATGGAACCGGGGAGGACAGGCCACTACCACCGTTCGTTGTTCCGGCCCAAAGCTCGGCATTGGCCGTTTTGATGGCTTTGCCAACCAGATTCGCCGGATCAGTTGGATCGGTAACAATGGAAGAAGCGTTGCCGCCAAAGTCTACCAGGGAGTATGCTACGGTAGCTGTATCCTGGAAGGTAATAGGCAGGTTTACTTGTGCCAAACCACTTCCTCCACCTCCAATGAACTTAACTTCATCCCAGTAATAAGTCTTTTCTCCTGCTATGGCGCCAGTGGTGCCGAAGTTAAAGAAGATGGAAATTTTGTTATAGGTATTGGCCAGATTTAGCCCAGCTGTGCCCGGCGCCTGATTGCTAAAGTTAAATTCCAGGGTTTCCCACTGACCCGCCAGGGTGGTATTCTTTTCTGTTTCCACACTGATACCCGGGTTTGCAGCATTTTCAGCTTTCAAACGTATGGGCGTATTAGCATCCGGCGACCAAACACGTACGCTCATTTTGGTATTCGCTGACGTGAAGGGTATAGCTGTAGCCAGGCCGGAGCCACCGTTGGTGGTGCCTGCCCAAAGTTCAGCCGTGTTTATTTTGATAGCCTTGCCCACGAGATTGTTGGGGTCTGTAGGATCCACAACAATGGAGGAAATATTGCCGCCAAAATCGGTCAATTTGTAATCTACTGTAGCGGTGTCCTGGAAAGTGATAGGCAGACTCACCTGAGCTTTTCCACTGCCACCGTTGAATTGCTCAATGTCGTCAACATAAAAGGTAAAATTGGGGGAGCCATTGCCCACTGTTCCAAGGTCGAAAATGAATACCACTTTTTGATATACATTCGAAGGATTGGCTCCAGTGAAGTCAAAAACCAGTGTTTCCCAGGCATTCCCAACGGTGGTTGTTTTTTCCTGCTCGTAAGCAATAACCCCGTTTGATGGGTTTTCAAATTTTAA
>DLXL01000312.1 GCA_003448025.1 Saprospirales bacterium
AGCCGTAGCAGAGGCATCTTTCAGAATATTAAAACTTTCTATATCGGCAGGGTTAATCAGAGAAAGAGCATTGGGAGAACCTGCAATGCCACCATCTACCGGGACTCCGTCAATAACGATCAACGGATCATTGCTTGCCGTTAGCGATGAGCCTCCGCGGATCCGAATCGTGCTTCCGGCTCCAGGCGACCCCCCGTTCTGAATGATGTTTACGCCCGCTACCTTTCCCGCAATGAGCTGGTCGGGGCTTTGAATGTTTCCGGTCTGGAAATCCTTGGCGCTAACGGTAGTAACTGAACCCGTCAGATCCTTTTTCCGCGCAGTTCCATAACCCACCACCACTACTTCATTGAGGTTTTGGGCTGCAGGATCCATGGCAACAAACACAGCCCCCTCTTCGGCAGCCAACTCCTTGCCCTGATAACCTACACTCGTGAATACCAATACGGATCCCGTGGGCGCCTTTAACGTAAAGTTACCCTCCGAGTTGGTGGTGGTACCTCCCGTACCGCCTTTTATACTAACAGAAACTCCCGGTATCCCTACACCGGTTTTGGCGTCGGCTACGGTTCCCGACGTGGTAATGACCTGCTGTGCCAGGGCAAATAAACCCGAAAACAACAACAGCGACAAAACCCATGCTTGCTTGAGCAGTCGTTGATAGTTCATACTTGATTGTTTGGCTTTAAAAAAATCGGTTACTGCATGCGCATTTCGGCAGCAATCGAATACAAACCTGATAGACAAGCCGGGATTTCGTTTTGCTGCAAATTCACGCATATTTAATTTATTTTGTATGTTTTGATAAACATTGTTTAGTTTATGGTTTCATTGTTCTTAACAATGCGGCAGGAGCCGTCGCCGTTTGCGACCAGGATTGCATAGGGTCAACCTCAACCGTCTGTGAATATATATACCCTCCGTTTTGGTCCGTTACCCGAAGGCGGTAATACACCGGCTTCTGACCATACACTACAGCCCTGTTTCCATCGGAATAGGTGTATTTGCTGCCGGGCATTCCGGTTCGCCCTTCACGACGCGATACCACTTCATAATGCAGGCCATCAAATGAGCGCTCTACTTCATAGCCGGCCACATGCTGTTCTCCATCTACCTGCCAGTTGATGTGCACATTCCCGGCAGCCACGCTGGCTTCAAATGAATTGAGGTTGAAGGCGAGTACCGCAGGACGGTCAATAAATACCAGAAAAGTTCCGGGAGATAGCGTGAAACCCTGATTATTGGTGGTTACGTTCATAGTAGTGGCACTCAGGTTTCCATTAATGGCACTGAATGATGAACCAATTACGTTATGGGCATACAATTGCCAGGTGCCTGTAGTGGGAAAGCTAACGCCGCCAACCCGTTGTACCATATCAAAATTTCCTACCACAACAATCCTTAATTCATTGCTTTGAATAATCTGCCACTTACAAGCTCCGCCAAGACTGAAATTAACATTATTGGTTACAAAAGTGGGCAGATAACTGTTATTACCGGTGCGTAACCTGATCATACTCGCATACGTATCCCGGATCGAATTCCTTGATGTATTAGTTTTATAGTTCAGGAAAGTAAACCCACCACCCGGAACAGCTAAAGAGTAAAATGGATTAGGCATTGCCGTTACCGGTGGCTTAATGGCCGTACGGCAATTATCGTTATTGGGTGTGGTAAAATTCTCACACATATTTATGCTGGCATCATACCCAAACTCACCATGTCGCCACAGCATTTTTGGGCCTGGAATCGTAAACAGGAATCCTGCAACCTGCTGCATCCTCCGCGAAGCCTCAGCAAGCTCTTGGGTTGTGTAAAAAGGCGGCGCTGAGGCGGGAGGAACACGTTGGTTTCCAAAACGCCTGTTTTTATGCATCAGCCTCTCTTCATCGTGGCTTTCCGCATAGGCTACCAGGTGAGGCGTATTATTTCCGCCAAATGAAGACCAACGGGTGGTATGGTAAGCCCTCTGAAAGTTCGAATTGGCCAGGTAACCCATACTTGCTTCATTGAACTCATTGGTCATTTTTCCCCACAGCAACATTCCCATATTGGCCAAAGCAGCCTCTTCATCATCATTACCAAGGTGTTCCAGTATCATGTAACAGCCGGGTGCAATAGCCTGACTTTGGTTGTAAATGCGCTGCCAGATATTCACCCTCGACTGATCGTAGGCATTCCATGCACCAACATCAGTAGGCGTGTTACGCTGGGTAAAGCCCTTGCTCAGGTCCCAGCGGAATCCGTCGAGTTTAAATTTAACCAGCCAGTGTTGCATTACCCGCTCTACAAACTCTATGGTGGCAGGAGCTTCGTGGTTCATATCGAACCCTACGTTAAACGGATGGCGGGCATCAGGATTAAACCATGGACTGTTCGTGGCCGGCTTGTTACTGGCGGCATCCCAATACATACGTACCATGGGGCTTTGTCCGAACTGATGATTCAGCACCATATCGAGCACCACGGCAATGCCACGTCCGTGACAACTGTCAATCAGTTCGCGCAGCTTGTTTTCGGTTCCATAAAACTTATCAACCGCAAACATGAAACTTGGGTAATAACCCCAGCTGTTATTGTTTTCAAATTCGGTAAAAGGCATCAGCTTCAGGGTGTTTATGCCCAGTGCAGCCAATACCGGCAAACTGTCAATAATGGTTTGGAAACTCGCCGGCTGCGCATAATCTCGGATCAGCAATTCATAATGCACGGTATTGCGCTTATCAGGCCTCTGAAAATTAGGATAACGCCAGTTGTAGACAGGTTTACCAGGCTCAAGCACACTTACAATATCCGAAGCCTTGCCGGTAGGATAGGGTTTTAGGTTAGGATAGGTTGCAGCAGGAATCTGTGGGTCATTCCACGGGTCAAGTATTTTTTCTGAATTGTAATCGGCTACTATCAGGTTGCAGTCAATAACATACTGATAGGCATATTCCTGTCCCGGCGTCAACCCGTTAATGGTTACCCAATAGCGCAGACCGTCCGGAGTGCGCTTCATCTGGTAGGACAGATCGGGCTTCCAGTCATTGAAATCTCCTAATACAACTATACTGCTCTTATTTGGGGCATATAGTACCAGTGTTGCAGAAGTATTGTCGGGAGAATAGGTTACACCATTTTGTGCTACTCCGGAAGGTAATGCTTCAACAACGGTGGGCGCCGCCACAAAAA
This sequence comes from Saprospirales bacterium, assembly GCA_003448025.1. Lineage (GTDB taxonomy): Bacteria > Bacteroidota > Bacteroidia > Chitinophagales > Saprospiraceae > M3007. Next base: position 3,175 of record DLXL01000312.1, read on the forward strand.
AATCAACCGTATCCCTGGCTGTTAAAAAGCCTCCCTGAAATTCAGATTCAGAAGGTACCGAAAAATTGCCGTTTATGATAAAGTTGGCATTATTGGCTATGGTCAGGCGGGAACCGGTGGAAAACGAAACCGGATACTGAGTGGCATCGAGTGTACAAGTTCCGCCGGGGGCAGGATTGATGATTACCTCAGTACCCGATGGCACAAGGGAGGGAGGCATTTGTCCTCCCTGCCAGTTGGCAGGATTATTGTAGGCCCCATTACCACTAAAGGTGAATACCGGCGTTGAGGCAGCTACCCGCGCTTCTGCAACAATGCGCTGAGGACCCGCCTGAGCAATGGTAAAATTGGAAGAAATACTTGTTCCGCTTACCGAAGAAACCTGATTTCCATTAACGAGCAACCGCAATTGTGCTGTCTGACTGCTTTGCGCATTTATAGCAACCTGCCCCCCCACGGTTTGGCAAATGCCCACCGAAACCGGATTGAACCGGGGTTCCTTGAAAGGACTTTTCAACCGCATTTTCAGCGTAGAGGGGTTTATATCAAGGGGTATATACATGTCGCTTCCATCGCCGTTCCGTTGCACTTTCTGACCATTACCGCTTCGGAACAGGATGGCTATCCTCTGAATCGTTTCTCCCGCCGGCACCCCATAGTAGGTCCTGACATTGCTGATGGTAAAGGTCCAGCGATTGCTACCCGCCGATGTGGCCTTCAGGGCCGGTACGGTCACGTTAAATGGATTTTGATTGCCGAATTTTACATACCGCCAGTCAACAGGGGTACTGCTAAGATTGGTAATTACTCCGGTATGAACATAAACATTAGTGTCAGAATGACCTAAAAGTCCTCTGTTGCCAAAATTGGCATCCATGGTAATTGTAACCGTGGCATTATCTCCAAAATACTCCGGTGTCCAACTCAATAATTGGCCTTGTGCACAAAAAACGCTTATCAGCAGTAAAATCGTCAGATTTAATTTCATATCCTATTTGTATTGTATGTCTCTGCTTGAATAGAGATCTTTTATTTGGGGGTTATGCAATTGCCGCTCAACAAGCGTACCCTCATGTTCGCCCGTTTGCGGATATTTTATTTCAACTCGTTTTTCCTGTCTTTTAATCCTTTAATTGCAATCGTTTGCAGTTTTATATTCAAATATGTGTAATTTTTACGCAAAGTCAGTACTAATTTTGCACTTATTCCCTGATTTTCGTCAATAAACTTAAACAGGGTTCTCTGAAAACCGATCAAAAATCAATACCAACCCATTTTCGCTTATTCTTTTCGTACTTGTCAAAATTGAACTGATAAAGCTTTCCCGGCCGGTGTTTTACATCCTCTTCCAGTTCTCCGGTATCAATAAGGAAATCCATTGAAAAGAATTTTTTTCGGAAGTTCCTGCGGTCGAGTTCAATATTTTAAATGGCTTCAAAGAGGTTTAGAAGTTCGCGTAGGGAGAATTTTGCCGGCTGGAGGTTAAAGCCCAGCGGAGGCGCCTGTAT
>DLXL01000415.1 GCA_003448025.1 Saprospirales bacterium
GCGTTCCAAAAAAAATCCGCGTTCAAAAATCCGCGTTCAAAAATCGCGTTCAATATGGCTCAATACTTTGATTTGCAGGCACTTAACGAAAAAATACATCAGGAAAGCGCTTTTGTCGAACTGCTAAAGGCTGAAACCGCTAAAGTGATCGTAGGTCAGGAGCAAATGCTGGAAAAGCTCCTGATAGGGTTGCTTACCCGCGGGCACATTCTGCTGGAAGGGATGCCCGGATTGGCCAAAACACTGGCCATCAAAACCCTGGCTCAGGCGGTTGATGCCCGGTTCAGTCGCATACAGTTTACACCTGATCTGTTGCCTGCCGATGTGGTTGGCACGATGGTCTACAATCCGGCACAATCAGAGTTTGCGGTTAGAAAAGGTCCTGTTTTTGCCAATTTTGTTTTGGCCGACGAGATTAACCGCGCTCCTGCCAAGGTACAAAGCGCCTTGCTGGAAGCCATGCAGGAGCGCCAGGTGACCATTGGTTCAGAAACCTATGCCATGGACGACCCCTTTCTGGTGCTGGCTACGCAAAACCCGATAGAACAGGAAGGCACCTACCCTTTGCCGGAAGCACAAGCTGACCGCTTTCTATTAAAGGTGAAAATTGGGTATCCATCCAAAGAAGAGGAGCGGGATATTATCCGCCGAAACTTGTCGGGCGAACAAGCAGAGGTGCAGAAAGTGGTAGACACCGCCACACTCCTGCGTGCCAGAGAGGTCATGAAAGGTATTTACATGGATGAAAAAATTGAGCACTACATTCTTGATATAGTTATAGCCACCCGAAATCCGGCTCAGTACGGACTTCATAATCTGACGGCTTTAGTGCAATACGGCGCTTCGCCCCGTGCCAGCATTGCGCTCGCGCAGGCAGCCAGGGCTACGGCATTCCTTCGGCGAAGAGGGTACGTGGTGCCCGAAGATGTACGCTATATCTGTGCAGATGCGCTCCGACATCGTATTGGTTTGAGTTACGAAGCAGAGGCAGAAGGGTTAACGGCCGAAGATATCATCACCCGTGTGCTCAACGCAGTACCTGTTCCCTGAAATTTTAACACTTTTACGCCGCTCCTCCACAAAAGTACTGTTACATTTGTGCCCCCTTTAAGGTATCCTGTATTGTTACATGTCAGAAATTGCGAAGCACATTGAACAAACCATCCTCAAGCCAGACACAAGGTTAGAGGATATCAAACAATTGTGTGAAGAGTCCAAAAAGTTTGGTTTTGGTGGTATCTGCATTCCTCCCCTCTTCGTACGGGATGCACGCAGAATGCTGGATGAACTCAGCCCTCGTACCCGGGTTGTTACGGTGGTAGGCTTCCCCATGGGTTATTCTGCCATTGCGGCGAAAAGTGAAGAAATCAAGCGTGCTACCGAAGATGGCGCTGATGAAATAGACGCCGTTATCAATATTTCTGCCGTTAAAAGCGGCAACTGGAACCATGTGGCCAACGATATTGAAGCCATGGCACTTGCCACCAATATGCGTGGTAAAACCTTAAAGCTCATTTTGGAATGTGGCTTGCTTACCACTGAAGAAATACAACGACTGTCTATTTTGGCTTCAGAATCGCGCATCAACTGGCTAAAAACAGGCACAGGTTTTCATGGACACCCGGCTACCCCCGATATGGTACGTGTCTTGCGCACGGTTGCTCCGGCGTCCATGAAAATTAAAGCCGCAGGGGGCATTCGTACCCTTGCCGATGCCCAGGCACTCTTAGATGCAGGCGCCGACCGAATCGGCACCTCTGCCGGAGTGGAAATAGCTACTGCTTCCAAGTGATTTTCCCTATCAAAAATTTGGGCGCTATTACTTTCTTTCTTACTTTCGTCCACAACTAATCCTTAGTGTGAGATGACTAATTCCATGATTCAGAGCGGGCAGCTGCTGGTGGCAGAGCCTTTTATGCTCGACCCGTATTTTCGCCGCGCCGTAGTGTTGCTGTGCGAGCATCATGAAGAGGGAAGTGTGGGCTTCATCCTGAACAAAAAAACGGAAATGAAGATCAACGAACTGATCAACGTATTTCCGGATTTTGAAGCGGAAGTGTTTTATGGTGGCCCGGTGCAAACAGATACGCTTCACTACGTCCATATTGTAGGCGATTTGCTCGAAGAAAGTGTTCAGCTCTCCGACGGCGTTTGGTGGGGAGGCGATTTTGATAGCCTTAAATTCTTGATTTCTACCGGTTTAATTGAACCAAATAATATTCGCTTTTTTGTTGGTTACGCCGGCTGGTCGGGCGGACAACTGGCAGAGGAAATGGAGACAGGCTCCTGGGTTACAGCGCATATGCATGCTAATTACCTTTTTAAATCAAAGCCGGACGATCTTTGGAGTCAGGTGATGTACAATAAAGGCAACCGTTATGAAATCATTGCGGATATTCCGGAATATGTAAGCTGGAATTAAATGCTACTTGAACTCAACTTCCTGCAATTTCAGTCCAATCTGCGACTCTCTAAATCCGGCGCATCTTCTTTTGTGTTCGATCCAATCCGGCGCAAGGAGGTTGCGCTAACGCCCGAAGAGCTGCTCCGGCAGTTGGTGCTGCAATACCTGCTGGAAGAAAAAAAATACCCCTCGCACCGCATCCGCTCGGAAGTGGGCATTGAGGTAAATGGCCTGCGCCGCCGTTGCGATCTGGTGGTGTACGATGCCGATGTAAAGCCCTGGTTGCTGGTAGAATGTAAATCGCCAAAGGTTGCCCTGGATCAATCCACTTTTGAACAAGCCGCCCGTTACAACCTCCGGCTCCGGGCGCCATTTCTGGCTGTTACCAACGGATTAGCCACCTATTGCTGCGCCCTGGATTTCGAACAGGAGCGGTTTGAGTATTTGGGCGAGTTGCCAGGATATCCGGGGAATATCCAATAACCAATATCCAATGTCGAATGTCCAAGTGGGGCGGGTGCTTGGCGTCAGCACCATTGTTGGGGTCATTATCTTACGCCTGGCGCCGCTGTGCATGATGCATCCCGATAAAGTTGGGAAGTCATACGGTATTTACAAAAGTTACTTTAAGAGGCAGCGCCCCGGCAATATTTGTAGCCATAAAATGGATTTAAGGGACGGAGGTGCTGCGCACCGGCATTAGATTCGTTCCAATGTTGGCATCCCCGCCGACAAGAAGCGGTGAAATGAATAGTTTGTCCCGGGTGGTACTGAGCCCTTACGCCTCGCTTGGTGTTCCAATCACCGTTCCAAACGTTTATACCAGGCTAATGCGCCCTGCTTGGTGTCTTCACCAAGCAGAAAAGTACAGCACAATGCCCATTATACCAAAAAACCGCCTTGTATTTTATTAGTGGAGGGGCAGAAGGCTCCCTTTTACCCATGCAACATAACAACTTTGCTGAAGGCTTCCGGGACCAGATGGATGCGTACATCAGCCCAGCCGCTCACGTACGTTGCGCTGGGTCAAAAAATCGGGAAGACCCAAGCAGGGCGGTGTAATGTGGGGATAAAGTAGAGTGGGAAGACCGTGCGGGGCACAAATTGCCCCGTCCTTTAGGGCAGGGCGGAAAGTCAATTTTTATCTGTGTATAACCCTGCAAATACTTTCATTGTATAGTATCCAGCTCCATATATCTTTATCTTGAATATAAATGGATGCAAATACTATTTTAACAGGTATTTCTTCTACCGGATCAGAATCTAACCTACCGATTCCTTGCTCTAATCCCCGACAAAATTTTTGTTGAACCCCTGAAAAAACAAAGTCGACACACCCGTCCTGATTTACATCTTCAAGACTGAGCGTTAGCGAATTCGGTGAAAAACAATAACAATCCAAATCAGCATTTCTCACGAAAAGACCATCCTTTTCGCATAAATTGGATGAATCCAGAATGTTTATAGCCATATCTTCATACAAGCTATAAATCTTAAAGTACCCGTAGTTTCTTGAAAAATGAACCCCATACAAATACCAATACCCAGTTTGTATTTCTAACAACCCAACTTCATTTAAGTCAAAAAAAGCACCTTTATTTGATATATCGTTCAAAACTAATGCCAGGTTGAAAGTATCAGATCCTCTAAATGCTTCAACCTGATAAAGTTTAATTGGGACATTTTTTTGATAATTCACTGGAACCAGATTTACACCAGACAATTTACTAATGCCCAAAAATTTAGCGCATTCGAAACTCAATGCCTGATTAGAAACAATAAAACTATCACTTGAAATCCCAAACTCAAAAAAATCAATTTTAGAGCCTAGTTGATCTTTTTCCGGCGTTTGCCCAAAACCAGATACTATGGCGATTCCATAAATTAATAAGACAATACATTTTCTCATTTTGCCTGGTGTCTAATTCGAGTAAAGATCGGGTAGATTCGTGTTTAAGTATTAAAGACATACTACTCAAGAAAGCATAATGAAAGCCTTCCCTTATAGAACCGAAACAGGCCATTTTGAAATTGATCGCACGGATTAAACACATTTCCAACTATTTTATTCCAATCAGGCAGATCTTCCTCATCTTTCCAATAAAGATTGCCATTACTACTGTAAACAACCTTGTTATCAAAAACAGAAAACTGGGAGGGCGCCATGTTTACATTGGGCAGGTAATTACGATCTGAATTGGACGAGAGGCAGATTTGATTTTTCCCTTCTCTTTTTTCAAGTGTTGCTTCATACACTTTTCCATTGTCAGGATCAACAATTGTCTTGTTTTGAAAATCAAATGACCAGGAGTTATTTTTCACAACCAGTAAATTAGAGAACTCATCGTTGAAATAAACTACATTTCTTGTTTTGTCGAAAAACATGGTTGAAAACGAAAAATCCTCGTCCAGCAACCGGCTTGGAGATCCTACTGTAAAGACCAAAGAATCCTTTGGTATTAAGTTTTGGTCATAGTTTCTCAAAAAAACATTTTATGGAGCATATTCCATGTATTGACTCTGTTTGTCGAAGCTTAATACGGAAAACCCTTCTTTACTGGTTAGCACATTGATGCATACATCTCTGTTTTTTACAACAATAACAGAATCCCTTAACCCGGACTCTAAGATAATTCTAACAAGCCAGCCTTTTTCGTTTATGAAGCAAAAGGATTTTCCATCCATGCTTAAGGCATATTGGTTCCTTGGTAATCCAGGTGCGTACAAATCATAATTCACTACTTTGCTTTTATTTTGAGAAAAGCTTGCGCTACTCAGGTTTAAAAGACTCAATAAAAATACTGGAATTATACGTTTGAACATGAGTTATTTATTTGTTTTTCACTATGCTATTGGCAAGCTCGCGCGAGGCTTATCCCGCCAAGCCTCCCAAATCCCAGGCCCAACGCACGCTGGCGCGCAAGCTTCAGCTTCGTGCCAGGTATCTGCGTCGGCTGTGCCGACAACGAAACGTGAATACATTAATGCAAAGCAAGATCATACACATGGCCAAAAAACCAGCCTCCATCTTCTTCGAATCCGGTCTCTAATCATGGAACCTAAAAGATACCCTTGCCTTCAGTATAGCCGCACCAAAACTGCATTATGATTATTATCAATGTAGTCTAATTATTGAAAATGAATAAAACAAATAAACACAGGAATATATTAAATACTGCCAAAAAGGGTCCCCAATTGTAAAGTAAACAAAAAGCCAATAAACCGCACTTATAATTATGAAAGCCAAAAGCACAAATTTAACTAAATTGTAACTGGTTAGCCTCTGGCG
>DLXL01000604.1:0-695 GCA_003448025.1 Saprospirales bacterium
TCAAGTCCAATCCCAACTCAAACACCCCCACACTCAAATGCTCAATCTCTTAAACGTTGCTAATTTTTCTAACCACCTTATAAAGGCGGGTGGTTTCGTTTACCTCTTCTTCGAACGGATCATTATCGAAGTAGTTGGCAGAAATCATTTTCAGGCGGACAATACGGCCGCGGTTGTTCATGATTTTCTGAACGTATTTCACCCAAACATTTCCGTTGGAGCGAACAGCGTAAATTTCGTTATCGCGCACATCATTGAGGTTTTCCACTGATTTGCAAACCACGATGTCATTGTTGCGAATAACAGGATCCATGGAATTACCATCAATCTGGAAGGCTACCAGGCCGGTACCGGCAACTCCTGGAATAGAAAAATAGGTATTGTCCTCATCGTTACCTGATCCAAGGGTAGCGCCGGCAAACGCCCTTACGGTAGTAAAGAGAATGTTGCCTCCGCCTCCACTGGCCATCTTTTCTCCAGCAAGAGCGTCACCAGGTGCATCGAATCCAAATGGATTACCAATGCCATGCAGTAACCAGGCTTCATTGATGTCAAAAGCCCTGCAAAACGCGGATGCCTGACCATAGTCAATCACACGCTTGCTGCCAGGGTTCAGGAATGCGCGGATAATATGCCCATATGCTTTATTACCCAGCACACGATCGGCAACATCGCCAACTCCTTTGCCGCTACGG
>DLXL01000604.1:919-2667 GCA_003448025.1 Saprospirales bacterium
CTATCCGATCTTCCTTAATCATGGGATATAAGGTTTAAGTGGTGATTTACGGGATATTGGATGGTTGGTTTGTCAAAAATATAATGCCCAACCGTCCATCGTCCAATCATTTCATGCTGCAAATTTCAAACAAAGAGTTTTTAAAAACAAAAAATGTCAAAGTTTTTTTTCAAAAAAAATTCACTTTTGTTTCATTAGATTACTTTTTCGTCTGAATACCAGATATTTGCACGATTTTTGACCTGGGAAAATTTCAAACAAAACCGGATCGTTAAGTTTTTCATTGTGTATTTTCAGACTTTTGTTTGGAATATCCAGCAGGTGCGTACCTTGTTCTGCGGAAAAAATCATCGGACATGGCGTGCAAGGCGATTGTTCGCCGTACTTTTGACCAACTTTTATGGGAACTGTAATTTCACTTCTGAATCACAAGGGCGGGGTTGGTAAAACCACCAGCGCCATTAATATAGGCGCAGCGATGGTGGAACTGGGCAAACGTGTGTTGCTCATTGACCTGGATCCTCAAGCCAACCTGACTATCTCTCTGGGCATTCCCCGGCAGAAATACACCATTTATGAAGCTTTGCGTGGGGAGGGAGAACTCACTCCTTACACCCACAAACAAGGATTGGATATAATCACTTCCTCACTCGACTTGTCCGGAGCCGAGATGGAGCTGATCAACGAAGCTGGCAGAGAATATATCCTGCGGGAATTGCTTGCTCAGGTAACGGATGATTATGACTTTGTATTGATCGATTGCCCGCCATCCCTGGGCTTGCTCACATTGAATGCACTTACCAGCAGCAGATATGTATTAATCCCGCTTCAAACGGAGTTTTTAGCAGTTCAGGGGCTTGCAAAAATCAAGCAGGTGATCGATAAGGTGAAAATGCGCCTCAATAAACAGCTGGAAATGGGTGGCGTGATTGCAACCATGTACGATAGTAGAAGGGTACTCAATCGGGATGTGGTAGAAACCATCCACAAGTATTTTGGTGAAAAAGTGTTTAAAACCTATATCCGGGATAATGTAGCGCTGGCTGAGGCCCCCGCACAACGGAAGGATATATTTGATTATAGCCCTAAAAGTCCCGGAGCATCAGATTACCTGGACCTGACAAAGGAAATTTTGGAGAGAGCCCTGTAAATAACGATGGAAAGATGAACGATGAAACGAAACCTTGCGTTTTATCACTTATCTGCCAAGTTCAATCCGAAACTGGATGAGTAAAAAAAGATTTTCCGAGGGTCTGGATGACCTATTCAGCAGCCAGCATGGCGGCGGGCACGGCAATGTGTTCGGCGATGCGGTGACGCTGACTTCCCCGGCTGTGCCGAGTGAGCGGAAGTCGGCTCATAAATCATTTGCCACCGACCTGGATGCGCTGCTCCAGGAAGCACTCGACGAAAGTCTGGAACGTTATGAATCCAACCAGCCAGATTCTGTTTCTGCCAGTACCAAAACCAAGTCCAGCACCGATCTGCGCGCGTCTGTACCCAACGGCCTGGACAACCTGATTCGCCAAACCATTGATGTAAAGGAAATCACGACCGATGAAGACTCCGGTAAAAAACGTCTAACAGTGGCCGTAGATCGCCCTAAGCTGGAAAAACTGAAAGCCATCGCCCGACTGGAAAATTCTTACCTCAAAGACTTGCTTGTCCAGCTCATCGACGAGTATATCCAGGAATACACCACAGAAAAAGGCGTGGAACTCTGAGGAATATCCAATATCCAATATCCA
>DLXL01000473.1:0-4984 GCA_003448025.1 Saprospirales bacterium
GTGGTCGCCTTTCGGGTTTATGGGATTTATGGAAAAAACAGGAATAGCAATCTATTAACCGGCATGATAATTCAATCTACCATCATTGACTTGAAGCAGCGCCGCTTATATCCGGCAGAAGTTCATTATGCTGATGGACTAATACAGGAAATTCGGGAAATCCAGGCAGCTCCGGCCGGCAGCGGCTATCTGTTGCCTGGCTTCGTAGATGCTCATGTACATGTAGAGAGCAGTATGCTTCCGCCAACTGAATTTGCACGTATGGCTGTGGTACATGGTACCGTAGCAACGGTATCTGATCCCCATGAAATTGCCAATGTGCTGGGCACAGCAGGTGTACAATTCATGCTGGAAGATGCGGCCCGTTCTCCACTGAAATTCTGCTTCGGAGCCCCTTCCTGCGTACCTGCCACATCGTTTGAAACCGCCGGGGCGGTGATGGATGCCTTAGCCGTGGAGGCGCTTTTACAACATTCCGCTATTGGCTACCTCTCCGAGATGATGAACTTTCCCGGCGTGTTACATGAAGATCCGGAGGTAATGGCCAAAATAGCTGCTGCCCAAAAACTCGGCAAACCCATCGATGGCCATGCGCCCGGTCTTCGCGGCGATGATGCACGCCGGTATTTTGCTTCCGGCATCAGCACAGATCATGAAAGCTTTACCCTCGAAGAAGCTCGGGAGAAAGCACAATTAGGCGTAAAAATCCTGATTCGTGAGGGCAGCGCCGCCCGGAATTTTGAGGCACTTTGGCCGCTTATTCAGGAATTTCCGAGCCAGGTTATGTTTTGTTCAGATGATAAACACCCGGATGACCTCGTTCAAGGCCATATCAATCAACTGGTAGCACGTGCTGTAGCCAAAGGCTGCGATCTGTTTGACACCTTAAGAGCAGCCTGCGTACATCCAGTTGAGCATTATCGCTTGCCGGCAGGACAGTTGAGGCCAGGCGATCCGGCTGATTTTATCAGGATCTCAGATCTGGAACATTTCGAGGTAATGGACACCTGGATCAACGGGATAAAAGTGGCGGAAAAGGGACGTACCTTACTGGACAAGCAAGCTGTATCTGCTCCGAATCAATTCCTGGCGGCACCGAAACAGGTTTCGGACTTTCAACTGTTCCATCAGTTTTACTGCCCCAGTCTGAGGGTCATTCAGGTATTTGACGGAGAGATCGTAACTGGGGAAACAGAAGGTTCCGTAAGTGAAATGCGCAACGGGCAGTATATGCCAGATGTGGATCAGGATCTGCTTTATATCGCCGTCGTGAACCGGTACACCGCTCATGCCAAGCCTGCATTGGGCATGGTAAAGGGCTTTGGATTGAAAAAAGGAGCTCTCGCCAGCAGCGTGGCACATGATTCACATAATATTGTAGCGGTGGGTACGTCTGATGAAGCCCTTACGGAGGTAGTGAATGCCGTCATTGCTGCAAAAGGTGGCGTGGCGGCTACCAATGGAGATGGAGACACCCGTGTACTGGCACTTCCCATTGCGGGTTTAATGAGCCAGGCTGACGGATGGCAATTGGCACGGGAATACTCCGGACTGGATCACTGGGTAAAGACTGAACTTGGTTGCGTATTGCGCGCGCCGTTTATGACCCTCTCTTTTCTGGCCTTACCTGTAATTCCAAAGTTAAAAATGACTGATTTAGGATTGTTTGATGTGGAGCGCTTTGACTTTGTGGATGTGGAGAAAGTGCATGAATGAATGCGTGAATTGTAACTTTACGCGCCGAATGGCGTTTATACCATTGCATATTTTTGAGCGTGGAAATCAAAGGCAAAGTTATTTGTGGCATTTTGGGGATTTTCCTTTTTGATCTGCTGGGGATACCACTGGGTGGACTAATTGGTTTTTTTGTAGGATCATGGCTGGGGCACTATTTTTTTGACCAACCGAAAGAAAAAGAACAATCTGACAGCGAATTTCGGGCATATCAGCGGAGACAGGGGGAATTTGTATTCCATGTTTTCCGGCTTTGTGCCAAAATAGCCAAATCAGATGGCCCTATCAATGCCCATGAAGTAAAACACATGGAAAATCTGATGCGCCACCAGTTCCGAATGAACGAACGTGGGCGGGATCAAGCCATCAGGATCTGGAAAAATGCCAAAGAATCCACTGACACTTTTGATCAATACGCCCGTGCTTTTTACGAAGGTTTTGGCCGCGACCGGCATCATGTGGTGAATATGCTGGACCTCTTGTTTGCTACAGCAGCAGCTGACGGGTCTTTACATCCCAAAGAAGAAGGTATGCTGCTGAGAGCTGCCGGGATTTTCCAGATTGGCAAACTGCAATATGAGCGTGTAAAAGCCCGATATTATCATCAAAAAGGCGGTCAGACATTTCAGCAAAATAATCGGTGGGATCCGCTTGATCCGCATTATGCCATCCTTGGGGCTTCTCCGGCAGACAGCCTGGAAGATATCAAGAAAAAATACCGTGCACTTGCCCTTCAATGGCACCCGGACAAATTGGCTGCCAAAGGCCTGACGCTCGAAGCGCAACGGCATGGCAAGGAAAAATTTCAGCAAATTAACGAAGCCTACGAACGTATTACTGAGGCCAGAAAATAGTTGCACGTGTGCCCTGGAATGGCATCAGGTTTTACGTTTCCTTGCAACGGAGGTGCGATTCATGGCACGGTGAGCTTTGGCAGCGGCCTTGCCTGCATCTATGCGGCCATAACCATAGTAAGGGCTGTGTCCTTTTTCATCATATTCACCTCCTTCAAGGTCAATTTTTTCACAGGCGTGCCGGATTAGTTGTTTTACCTGCCTGTGGCTCAAAGCAGGGTTAATCGAAAGGACCAATGCTACAATCCCCGCGGCGCCCGGACAGGCGCCGGAGGTACCGCCAAATGCATTGGTGTAATCACCTTCTGCATAACCCGGCTTACTGAGTCGATCCGTTGTACGCAAACCTTCACTGATGGGCGCCGGATTGTTCAAGTCGGCCCATTCAAAGTCATTACTCGGGAAACAGGCCCAAACAGACTCCCCATAATCAGAATATACGCTCCGTTTACCGGTATCGTTACAGGCTGCAATAGCCATTACCCCTTTATAACTGCAATACCCGTCATTTTCAATCTGTTCTCTGCCATTCCCTGCCGCAAATAAGATGACACATCCTTTCCCGTTCCGGCCATTTTTAAGGGCATAATCCATAGCAAGTCTGGTACTGTCAGGAAGCGCCACCGTACGGAAATGCAGCGGATCCTCCGGCTCATACCAATCACCATCTGAGGGCCCCCAGGAGCAGGAGATGATGTCTGCTCCGTGGTCGGCTGCCCACACAAAAGCATTGGCTTCTGCCATACTTCCCAGGCCGCTGCGCAACCGAATAGGCATCAGATTGGATTCCGGGGCTGTGCCGCTCGCACCGTCTTTGAGTCCTGCCGCGCAGGCCATCCCCGCGCAAGGTGTGCCGTGCGAATCGTCCTCCAGTTTTGGACGCGGATCTTCATTGCCTTCTGTTGCATCAAAAGGATGAACAATTCGCCCTGAAAATTCGGGGTGATTGATATCTACTCCATCGTCGATGATGGCAATTGTGGTGCCCATTCCACGGGACAGAGCCCATGCCGTGTGGATATTGACATGGTTATTCACCTCACGGCCATTGATTCGGGTGATACCAAGATGCCATTGCAGTGCGTGTGCCGGGCTCTTGAAACGGCGTTCCTGCACTAATTCCGGATGACAATATTCTACCTTTTTTTCCTTCAGTAAGCTTTCCGCAATAGAAAACACCTTCAATCCGGTGCCTTCTTCCGCTTCTACAAAATAGGCATTCTCTGCAAATACGAGTTTATTTTTGACCTTTAGCTGGTATTTTTCCAATATGGCCAGACATTCTTTTTCCGGAACAGCGTTACGAAACTTCACAAAGAAATTTTCGGTGTAAAGCATTACTTCGCCACTTTCAGCATCTTGAAGTACTCTCCCTGCAAACCGGATTTCTGACTCCTGCTTCAGTGAAGCGCGCGCCTGGTCGCGATGGGCGGTAGCACTCACAGCCGACTCCAGGCCCAGCTCGTTTTCTGAAACTGCCATTTTTCGAACGGTAACACCAGCTTCCGGGAAAGATGCAACCTCGGTATTTCCGGCCATGAGTTCCTTGCTGCGGGAAGTCATCTCCAGATCTTCCAGCTTTTGTTTCTTTTTTGTTCGAATGGCCAGCAGATCCGGACTTTCTACCAGCTCAATAGTTTTACCTTTTTTCCCACCGAATTTAACTTTATACATGGCAAAGGAATTTCGATTTACGACCCTCGGCAGAAGGTCTATGTTACGAACAGGACTTCCCTTTTGTTAAAACAGGTGAATATTGATAAAAGTTGCATCCGGAACCTATTCCTTTCACAACTGCTAAGATCTACCTATGGTATAGGTGGATTCTACTTTCCGGCTAAATTGTTCATATAAATCCGGCGGGATCTTATGCCGAATGGTATGCAGGAATTGTTTGAGTTTCAAATACTCATTCTCAGTAAGGATATCATCTTCCATAAATGCGCTGAACAATTCCATGAAGTTTTCGCTCACACTCCGGGCATATTCAATACGTTTTACCATATCTTCCACAAAGGCCAGAAAGTACAATCCCTCTGTATATCCCAATCTGCGGCGGATGACCAGACCATCCACCTCACTTTTGATTTCCTCTAATCGACGGGAGGCTGTTTCGGCACTGATTTGCTGATTTTCAAAGCTTTGGTAAACCAGTTTGGCTCGCTCACCAAATCGGCGAATCAGGCGTTCCCGACGGCGAAATACCCAATAACTCACCAGGGCAGTGAGTAATGCGGTAGTTGCAACCATGGTTATTTCCACAAAATACCCGGTTTCATGAAGCATTTGCACCAATCTTGCAAAAAAGCTGGACCCTGCTTCGATGCCTTGATGATTAATGGTATACTCGATACCATTGAAATCACGTTCACGCAGTGGGTGAGTGGGATTTAACG
>DLXL01000473.1:5124-6498 GCA_003448025.1 Saprospirales bacterium
CAGTGGGTGAGTGGGATTTAACGCGTTGAGGTGATTCATGACCGCCGTTTTAAGCTTTGGCCGTTCTGCATCCATATATAAGGGCCTAAGATTGGATCCTTGCCCCATCGTATGACCAATGCTGTATTTTTTCTCCAGCATTTGGTTAACTTTCAAAAAACAAAACAGGAAACGGTGCATTTGAGCAGTATCGCGGAGGGCTGCCAGCCGCGCGGGGTCTTTTTCGCCTCCTTGCTCCTGTAATCGCAGCCATGCCACCAGATCGCGCGGACTGACAGGCAATAAAAATCGGTCGCCCAGACGTTTAAAATGCTCGCCGTTGAATTCCACGACTGATCCGGGGCCATAATGCGTGATAGAGATCAGGTAACAGTTTTCGGGCAAATCAATAAGCATTTCGCCCACTTCTGCCACCGGTTTTTTGGCGCTCAGCGCTTCCCAGAGCGCCGGACCGAAAAAGGTTTCCGGATTAATTTTATCAAAGTTGTCAAAGACCGCCACAAATTTCTGGTCGGGATGTTGCCTGCACAGATCCCAGAATTGCAGCAGCTCGCCTTCGTAAAACCTCCCCTTTTCGTCTTTTTGGCCAATGTACTTTTTGTGGAATTCAACATCGAACCAGGGGGCACAATCTATTTGCAAAACACGCTCTGGGCTTCCGGCCAGCAGGTTGGCAGCACGTTTGCCTTGTTTGGTGGAGCCTACGCCTGTTACTCCGGAAATAACGATCCTCCTCAGCGGTGAATAAGCAGCTGCCAGCACCACTTGCCGGAAGGTAGTCCATTCCAGATTGGTTGGCCCGGGATGCATCACCAATCGGTATGCAGTACTGTCTCCCGGCACAAATTCACGGCGATGAAGCAGACAATAGAGGGCTTGTAAGGAGTCCGGAACATCGGCAACAAGGGTGGCAGGCTGTTTTAGCAAATAACCTGCTTCAGCCCACAGGGGGTCGGGGCGATTGCGGGAGCCCAACCAGATCAGCCAACCCAATACGGGTAGGACTATCCAGAGAATTCGGATACGTGGGAAGGGGGACGACAAAAGATTAACGGTTTAGTTATGGCGAAGGTAGGGAAATGTGAAGACATGATTAACGAGATAATAAGGGTACACATTATTCAGCCCATAAATGGATTTTAGTTTCCTAATCCTTTTAAATTTAATCGTAATTAGCATGAATCGGAAGATTCCTTGCTCCGAGATTCCTCACTGCGTTCGGAATGACGGGGTGGCGCGGGAAAGATTCCTCGCTACGCTCGGAATGACAGGGCGGCGTGAGGGAACAAGATTCCTCGCTACGCTCGGAATGACATGAATCGTTTTTTTTAAGGGGGGGCAATGGTTGGCGGCTTTGCCGCCAACCATTGCCCC
>DLXL01000612.1:0-6016 GCA_003448025.1 Saprospirales bacterium
ACGGGTATTCATTTCCATGAAGTAGAAATTCCGGTATTTGTCTACCAGAAACTCAATGGTTCCCACGCCTTCATAGTTGATGGCATTGCAGGCTTTGATAGCCGCTTCGCCCATTTTTTCCCGAAGTTCAGGAGTCATGAAAGGAGACGGGCTTTCCTCAACCAGCTTTTGGTGACGACGTTGAATGGAGCAGTCGCGTTCGGAGAGGTGACAAGCTTTGCCAAATTGATCGCCGGCCACCTGAATTTCAATGTGGCGTGGCTCCTCGATATATTTCTCCATGTAAATACCGTCGTTGGAGAAAGAGGCTTTGGCTTCACGGCGAGCGGTGTCCCATTGGTTTTCAAACTCTTCCGGTTTCCAGACGATACGCATCCCTTTACCACCACCACCTGCAGTGGCTTTAAGGATCACAGGGTAGCCAATTTCAGCGGCCATTTTCAGACCGGCTTTTACGTCTGTGAGCAGGCCCTCGGTGCCAGGCACACAAGGCACACCGGCTTTGAGCATGGTTTCTTTGGCCGTGATTTTATCACCCATTTTCCGGATTTGATCCGGCGTAGGGCCGATGAATTTCACGCCATATTGTTTGCAAACCTCTGCAAAAGCAGCGTTTTCCGACAAAAAGCCATACCCCGGATGAATAGCATCCGCATTGGTGATCTCCACTGCAGCCATGATACGCGGAACGTTCAGATAGCTTTCCGTAGAAGATGGTGGACCAATACAAACCGCTTCGTCGGCAAAGCGTACGTGCAGGCTGTCGCGGTCGGCAGTAGAATAGATCGCCACCGTTTTGATGCCCATTTCTTTACAGGTCCGGATCACGCGCAGGGCAATTTCCCCCCGGTTGGCAATGAGTATTTTTTTAAACATCTTTTTTTAATCAGGCTGGTTCAACCAGGAAAAGTGGTTGTTCGTATTCCACAGGAGAGGCATCCTCCACCAGGATTTTAACCACTTTGCCTTTTACTTCCGATTCGATCTCGTTAAAGAGTTTCATGGCCTCGATGATGCAAACTTTGGTGCCTGCATCAACGGTGTCGCCAATTTTGACAAACGGAGGCTTGTCAGGCCCGCCACTGCGGTAAAAAGTACCAACCATTGGCGATTTAATGGCAACATACTTGGAATCGTCAGATACCGGAGCAGCTGCTGGTGTTTCCGCTTTAGGGGCTGGCGCCGGCGCAGCGGCAGGTGCCGGTGCAGCAACCGGCATAGTCATCACCGGTTGAGGGGCAGCCACCATTACCGGTGAAGCGCCTTCAATTGAAGCGCTTTGATTGCGAATGACAAGCTTGAAATCGCCTTCTTTGAGGCTGAACTCAGAAAGCTTGTGCTTACTCACCATTCGGATGAGTTCTTGAATCTGGTTGAAATCCATATGACTGGCAAGTTGAATATATGCGACTTTGCAGTTAGAGCTTTTCGGGGCGTAAAGGAAAGAAGATTTTAACAATCCGAGCTACCTTTCATTCACTCATTTATACGCCTGGTTCTACGAATGGCAATTTAGCAACCACTGCTTCCAGTTTTTTCCCACCAACTACAATAGCGATTTTGGAACCTGGCTCAGCGTACTTTAACTTTACATAGCCGGTTCCTATCGGTTTGTCGAGCGTTGGAGAATGGGTGCCCGATGTAACTACGCCGATGGCAGCCCCACGACGGCTTTCAATGGCGTATCCATGACGGGGTACACGGCGTTCACCATCCAGTACAAATCCTACCAAACGGCGTTTAACGCCCTCTGATTTTTGCTTTTGGAATTTCGCTTTTGAAGGAAAATCAGCGGCTTTATTCAATTTGGTAATCCAGCCCAAACCTGCTTCGATAGGGCTTGTTTTATCATCAATATCATTGCCATAAAGGCAATATCCCATTTCCAGACGAAGGGTGTCGCGGGCGCCGAGGCCGCAAGGTTTGATGCCGTGCTTTTCACCCGCCTTGAAGATTTTATCCCATATTTTGGCGATGTCTTTGTTGCGGGCATAAATCTCAAATCCTCCTGAACCGGTATAACCCGTTGCAGAAACGATTACATTTTTACATCCTGCGAACTTGCCTCTGCGGAAAGAGTAGTACTCAATGCTTCCAAGGTCAATATCCGTAAGTTTTTTCAGCGCATCCACTACTTTGGGTCCTTGTACGGCAATCAAACCAGTTTTAGCAGAAATATTCTGCATTTTGACCTGGAATCCGCGCGAAAGACGCTTTAGCCAGCGCCAGTCTTTGATCTCATTGCTGGCATTTACCACCAGCATATACGACTGTTCTCCTTCAACGGTCATTTCCGGAGCATCATCCAGTCTGTAAACCAACAGATCGTCCACGATCCCCCCTTTTTTATTGGGCATGCAGGAGTACTGGATTTGTCCTGGCTTCAATTTGGATAGATCGTTACTGGTTGCGCTTTGCAAAAACGCCGTTGCGTCTTTTCCCTTGACAATAAACTCTCCCATGTGACTAACATCAAACGCGCCCAATGCTTTCCTGACGGCATGATGTTCCTCTGTGATGGTGGTATAGGAAATGGGCATATTATAGCCCGCAAACTCAGCCATTTTAGCCCCCAGGGCTATGTGTTTTTCCGTTAATGGTGTGGATTTCATTTTGATGCTAATGCTTTAAAATTGGTTGGGCTCAACCAGTTAATTATCGGAAGATTTTTTAGCCGGAGCTTTGGTAGCCGGGGTTAACGTTTTTTGGGCTGGACTGGACTTAAGTGTGGGTGACGGACGCAGGTCCATTTCCGGCGAACGACCTGGTCTGGCTCGAATATCGCTTTTTTCAATAGTTACTTCACCTTCTTTCAAGCCCAGCCGTTTGGCTACATCATCCGGCAGGGCATCTTTGTGAACGGTAAAGGAAATGGTATTTTGTCGCATAAATGCTTCAGAGCAGTATACATATCCTTTATTTTCAGAAATTTCGCCCCAGGAATTTTTCACAACATAATACAAACCTGAATGTGTTTCATCCAACAACCCAACGATGTGCATCAGGTGGTCGTCGGTGGTTATTTGCTGATCGAACAGTTTTTGTCTTGATTCCTGAGTGATTTTGGTTTCAGGCTCCCAAATTTTGAAGGTATTGGATGCTGCGATCCCGTCTTTTTCTCTCATTGGAGTTGCGGGAACGATGGCCAGACCATTTTGTGCAGAAAATCCCTCATTACTTACATCGGCATCCCATTCAACCGTATAACCCAACTCAATGGAATTTTTTGCACAACGCATCATATCACTCAGTGGAACATTGTACATGGCTCCATTTGCCCAGTTATCAGGCACTTCCAATATGAATTTTCCCCAAAAAGGATGATGGGTAAAGGAGGTTACCGTAATATAATCTGCTGGTTTCAGCCCCAGGTAATCAAGGTAAGAGCTGGGCGTGAACACTACATTGGCGTAGTCGAATTTGGTGGGTACTTTGCCGAATTCTTCATCCAGCGCCTGTTCAATTTTATTTAGCCAATCAGCATCCAATTTGCCATCTTTACCTTGTTTCACAAAGTCCTGACATAAATTGCGCAACGTCTTTTCAATTTTACCATGGTTCAGAGGTGCAGAAGGATCTTTCCGTCCCGGATAGATACTTTCCGGCACGATACCGTAGCGCTCCACCGCAATCAGAACATCATGTGCCAATCCGCCTTCAGTCAGCTGGGCATTGCCCTGGCGGCGTACATAGTTTTCGCATTTCATGCGGTAGATGTGCCGCACCACATACATTTCAGACAAATCCACTTCTTTTTTCCCAACACGCATGAGTTCACTTTCCAGGAAAGAGAGTGTGCTAAAGGCCCAGCAGGTGCCGGTTTGAGCCTGATTTTTCACCGAAGTAGCATTCAGGCGTTTGTGTTCCTTGAAATCGTAAGGAGTATTTTGAGCAGAAAGGGCCGTAAAAAAGGCAAAAAAGAGCAACAATGACAGAGATTTTCTCATATCGAATTCAGTAGCTTTACTTTATTGGGCTGCAAGGTAGCGAGAATTGCACAGAATGGAGCAGGTCGGTGTTTTCAGCACAGACCAACCCTTTTATTTCAGGCGCATTTTCACCTCCTCATTGAGCCCGCGTGATACAGGTATGGTTTCTTCAATCCCGGACAAATGAAGGCGATATCCCTGCGCATTGCCACTGACCTTTTCTACCAGATCGAAATTGACCAGATAGGTGCGATGGCAGCGAAAAAGGAAATCATACTGCTTCAGACTATCCTCCATTTTTCTCATGGTTGTTCGCAATAACCTGCGTTTAAACACACCCTTCTCAAAGTAGTTCACCTGAACATAATTATCCTGGGCTTCCAGAAAGGCAATATTTGCTACATCTATTTGAAGCATCTCCTGCTGATTTTCACCGTATAAAGTCACCTGATGGTGTTGGGTATGGGTACCAGGCTCGGGATGGATCGCGGCAGCTTCCTCTGCATACTTTTTTTGCAATTTAACAACACTTAAAAAAGCTCCGAACACGGTAGGGAAAATACCAACAGCTACAGTAAATACCTGCCACATCAGAAAGGAATACCAGGTAACAGGCGCCTGGTAGAGCAGTTGGCCTAAAAGCATATTCGCCAGTCCAATACAAAACAAGAAAAACAGATTGAAAAGAATTTCTTTCCAGGCACGCCACTCCATTTCGTTAAATATTGCAGGGAATGCTCTGCATAACAGCTGCATCAAAAGCGTAACCGCAAAAGTGACCAGTCCAAAAGCAAAGCAATAGGTTAAATAGCGCCATTCCTGGCCTTCGTCTACCGTGGTACCAAATGGTTTGAAAAAAAACAGGAAAGCTGTTACGAATAGTCCGGCCCAAAAACCGTTTCGCAGGCCTTTTGACCACCTCAATTCAAAAGGATAAGGCTGAAAAAGCCAGGGGAATTGTGTTTTCAACATAGGGTATTTCAAACCTATCGAACAAAGGGAATATCAACCGCCAGGGTATCATTTTGACCTGGGCTCCAGCGGTATTGCTCAATTAACCTCCGGGCAGCCTCATCACAACCAAATCCGAGTGGTTTCAGGATGAAAAAGTCCTTTGGTTGGCCATTTTTATCCACCAGGAAACGGATGCGGACAATACCGGAAACATTGTTTTGACGTGCCTGTTCTGGCAATCTGGCATTTTGGCGAAGGTATTCATTAAAAGCATCCCAACCTCCGGATGGTTGTGCTTCTGCAGTGCCAGAAGGTTTGGGCTTTGCTGATTCGGCTTTAGGCTGAGACTTTGCTTTTTTTGCTTCCACATCCTTCTTAGGAGGAATCATATTTCCGTAACGCAGATCTACATCATCCAACGCTTCCTCTACTTTGGCCATTTCCGCTTCCCTGGACTCTTTGTCAGCCATGCCGACAGCTGGCTCTGGCGCTGCTGTAACAGGCAGAGCAACAAGGGAATCAAGGTCTGCCATGGTTGGGTAGCGTCTGCCCGGCTCAGCCGTTTGACTCAGGAAGGCGCCTTCGACATCCCTGGCCACAATTGCCTCGCGCCCCCGGGCGGGTGCAACAGCCAGGTCAGGTTCCGCAGCGCTTAGTCCACCACTGTTATCTGCAGAAGAAGGTGCATCTGTCAGATCAGGTTCTGCAGCGCTTAGTCCATCACTGCTATCTGCAGAGGAAGATGGTACCGGAGGGGCTGATTCAGTAGCCAGAGCTTCCTGCTTGGCAGCATTTTCCGTGGAAGGTATAAGCCACACAACCGCAACTACCAACAATATCACTGCTGCAACAGCCATCAAAAGTTGCGGCATTAGTACCCTCTTAGCGGTACCGGTTCGTTCCTTCAATCGCCTTTGGAGTGAGGCCAGATGTTTGGCATGATCTACTTCCGGCATAGCCATAAACCCTTCCACCGATTCGCGACGGAAGTCGTCAGAACCGGTCAACAACTGCATTTCCTGCTCATCAGCACTGGTAAAATCTCCCGATTGCCAGCGCTCCAGCAGTTCAAGCAGCCTCTTGTCGTTGTCGTAAGGGTTGGCCATAATTTACGGTGGACGGTAGACGGTGGA
>DLXL01000612.1:6192-7429 GCA_003448025.1 Saprospirales bacterium
CCGTCTACCGTCCACCGTAAGCCGTCCACCGTCACCCGTTTCTTTCCATGCAGATTCTCAGGTTGCGTTTCCCGTTTTGAATATAGGAGCGCACTTTACCCAGGTCTTCTGCCATTATTTCAGCGATTTCCTTGTAGGATTTATCTTCGTAGTAAAACCATTGCACACAAGTCCGTTGTTGGTCTGTAAGTTCTGCCAGGCACCGCTCCAGTGAGGAGGTTTCCCTGGGCAATTCATATTCAAAAGCCTGCTCCACTGCATCGTACCGTACCATTTCTTCCGGAGCGATATGATCTGTTGGTTTGCGCTGATTTTTGCGCCATTCCATCAGACAATAGTTTCTTGCCAGCACGTACAACCAGCCCCGGAACGCTCCGATTTCATGCTCTTTTACCTTTTTTGTCAGGGATTCATAAATCCCCATGACTGCATCTTCTGCCTTTCCTGAATCTTTCAGGATTTTTAAACAGACCCCGTAAACCATCGGCATGTATCGTTCGTACAGTAATCCCAAAGCCCTGCTGTTACCTCCCAAATAATCAGCCAGCAACTGCTCGTCGCTGAGATGCTCGGGAATATTTGGGCGGAGAAAACGCAACATAGTGACAGGTTTCAGGAAAACACCGCCAAAAGTATAGGTTTAGGTTGATTGGGATAATGTTTGTTTTTGAAAGGATGAATTTACAGGTTAAAATGCATAAATGAATGTGCAAACAATTTTCCGTCCCTCCGGTTATTGCCAGACAAAAAGGTCTGACGGCTACGGCATTCAGGGCATTTTGACAATGCATTGGCAAAAACCTGACATTTACTGGCACAGCATCTGAAAAAATGGCAGTTCTGACGGCGTAGCACGAAGTTTGATCAAAAGCAGTTTGCCGCAGAAAATTCCGTTTGCGGTAGATTCTTAAACACTCATCAAAATTAAAATAGTTAAAACGTTATGAAGCCAATCGCTGACCGCGTGATCATCAAGCCAGCGCCTGCTGAAGAAAAAACAAAAGGTGGTATCATCATTCCGGATACTGCAAAAGAAAAGCCACAGCGTGGTGAAGTTGTTGCTGTTGGCCCCGGAAAATCCGGCAAAGACGCCCACAATATGACCGTTCAGGTGGGAGATATTGTGCTTTACGGCAAATACTCCGGCCAGGAAATCAACCATGAAGGTCAGGATTTTATCATCATGCGTGAAGACGAAATCCTGGTCATCCTATAAACCCATAAACCATCGGCGGCT
>DLXL01000612.1:7699-12541 GCA_003448025.1 Saprospirales bacterium
GCGGCTGCTAAACCCGCCTCTACATAAACCTCATAAACCATCGGCGGCTAAACCCGCCTCTACATAAACCTCATAAACCATCGGCGGCTAAACCCGCCACTACATAAACCTCATAAACCTCATTCCACTAACTCATATCCAACAAAATATGTCTGCCAAACAAATTAACTTCAATACAGAAGCCCGTGAAAAACTGAAAGAGGGTGTTGATGCATTGGCTAACGCCGTGAAAGTAACCCTTGGCCCTAAAGGCCGCAATGTGGTGATCCAAAAGTCCTTTGGTGCACCCGCCATCACAAAAGACGGTGTAACCGTTGCCAAAGAAGTAGAACTGGAAGATGCTGTAGCTAATATGGGCGCCCAGATGGTACGCGAAGTTGCCAGCAAAACAGCTGACGCTGCCGGTGATGGCACCACTACAGCTACGGTTTTGGCTCAGGCTATGGTAACTGCAGGTTTGAAAAACGTAGCTGCAGGTTCCAATCCAATGGACCTTAAGCGCGGTATAGACAAAGCCGTAAAAACAATTATCGCCAACCTTAAAGAGCAGAGCGAAGAAATTGGCAACGATTTCAAAAAAATCCAGCAGGTAGCCGCTATCTCTGCCAACAACGATGAAACCATCGGCACCCTGCTCGCAGATGCTATGAAACGTGTTTCCAAAGACGGCGTGATCACTGTTGAAGAAGCAAAAGGTACTGATACTTACGTAGAGGAAGTAATTGGTATGCAATTCGACCGCGGTTACCTCAGCCCATACTTCATTACCGATGCAGAAAAGATGGTAGCGGATTACGAAAATCCGTACATCCTTATTACCGACAAAAAGATCAGCAACATGCAGGATCTGGTGCCGGTGCTCGAAAAATCTCTGCAAACGGGTCGGCCATTGCTGATTATTGCTGAAGATGTTGATTCTCAGGCACTTGGCGTATTGGTGGTTAACCGCCTGCGTGCTGGCCTGAAAGTAGTTGCCGTTAAGGCTCCAGGCTTCGGCGACCGCCGCAAAGCCATGCTGGAAGACATCGCCATCCTGACAGGTGGAACGGTTATCAGCGAAGAACAGGGTTACAAACTGGAAAATGCCGGTCTGGAACACCTGGGGCAATGCGCACGCATTACGGTCGACAAAGACAATACCATCATTGTTGATGGTAAAGGCAAAGCTGCTGACATCAAGGCGCGTACCGGCCAGATCAAGCAACAGATCGATGCCACTACCAGCGATTACGACCGTGAAAAACTACAGGAACGCCTGGCCAAATTGGCTGGCGGTGTAGCCGTACTTTACGTAGGCGCTGCTACGGAAGTGGAAATGAAAGAAAAGAAAGACCGTGTCGACGACGCCCTTCATGCAACACGCGCAGCCATTGAAGAAGGCATCGTACCGGGTGGTGGCGTAGCGCTCGTTCGTGCCATCAAAAGCCTCGACGGCATGAAAGGCGCCAACGACGACGAAACTACGGGCATTGCTATTGTGCGCAAGTCTCTGGAGGCTCCAATTCGTATTATTGCAGAAAATGCCGGAGTTGACGGATCACTGGTATTCCACAAAGTACTGGACGGCAAAGCAGCTTTTGGCTACAACGCCCGCACAGATGAGTACGAAGACATGAAAAAAGCAGGTATCATTGATCCAACCAAAGTGACCCGCGTGGCACTGGAAAATGCTGCCTCTATTTCAGGCCTTGTACTAACTACAGAATGTGTGATCAGCGAAAAGCCTAAAAAAGCGGAAGCGCACGGCCACAGCCACCCTGGCATGGGCGGCATGGACGGCATGATGTAATAGCGCCAGATAGGATTTAATGCTACCTACATGAGTCATTCCCATTGCTTGGGGATGGCTCATGTTTTTTTTCAGACACATCCAAACATGTGCTAAGCGTCCGGAAGCGATCGGCAATTTTGTGCTTGCTACCTAAAGAGTCGTTTATGCACCTTTGTAGCATAAACATAACCATGAGTGTCGCCTTAGTAGTGCAGTGCCTTGTTACCGACAATTATGCGAATAACACAGGCTCTTTTTTGGTTAGAGTTGTTTCAATGCCCTACTTTAGAGGCCGGGATTTTCAAGCACCATCAAGTGCGGTTTTTTAGAAGGGGAAACCGACTTGACGGCTTGAATATCCCTTTTTTGTGTCATCTATTTCACCAATACCATAAATCTTATGAGAATCAGGATTTATCCTACGCTGCTCTTCCTGACCATTTTCTGCGGAATCTGCGCCTTCTCGCTTCAGGCGCAACAACTTTCGGACATTCAATTCAACGGCGCCAAGATGCGCGCACCGCTAACGCTAAGCAAAGGAACCAATAGCCTTCGCCTTTGCGGACTGACACAGGGAAACACTTACAAGCTGATCGCCAATCCCATGGCGGACGGGCAAAAGGCATCGTTTGAAGTAGCGCCTGCCCCCGGTTTGTCGGGCGGTGCTGCCAAAGTTGCATTCATGCGGGAAGAACGCCATATCGTAACTTTTTCAGCACCAAAAGAATGTATAGATATTCAGATCCTGGCGCAAAGTCCTGAACCAGGTGCTGATATTCCAACGTATCTTTCCATTATTTGTGAAAGTTGTCCGGAAAGTCGGGCCTGGTTGAATAAAATCTCCGGCATGGCTGACCAGGCCTTGTTGGAAGTGCAGGATGGTTTCAGCGCGCAACACCTCATTGAAAATGTGCTGGTGGGCGGTGGCTGCTTCCAAATCAGCAATGTTACCTATGATGGTTTTCCCACCCAGATTGGCACATTTTCCAATGGTTCTACCAATATTGGCTTTAACTCCGGCCTTATCATGGCAACCGGTAATATTGGGTTGGCGCCGGGGCCTAATGATGCGAACGGCGCCAGTTGGGGTTTTGGCGTACTTACACCAGATGCCGATCTTATGCCTCTTGCCAATGGCAGTTTAACATATGACCGGGCAAATATTGAATTTGATTTCATCCCTACACAAAACACCGTCTCCTTTGAATTTGTATTCGCTTCAGAGGAGTATTGCGAGTATGTAAACTCTCAATTCAATGATGTTTTCGGCTTTTTCATTTCCGGCCCCGGTATCAATGGCACTCAGAACATTGCACTGATTCCTTCAACGAACGTACCCGTAGCCATAAATACCGTAAACCACCTCACCAACAGTAACCTTTATATACACAATACTCCGGTAATAAACCTGTCTTGTCTTACTGTTCCTCCAGCTACAGGACCGGCTACCATAGAGACGCAATATGATGGTTTTACCAAAAAATTGGTAGCCATGGCCACCGTAGTTCCTTGCCAGAAGTATCATATCAAGCTTAAATTAGCGGATGTAGGCGATGGCGTATGGGATTCTGCCGTATTCCTCAAAGCAAATTCCTTTGATGCAGGCGGCGAAGTATTGGTGGAGACTGCCTATCCGGGAGGATTGAACTCTGCGTATGAAAACTGCGATGCAGGCACCATCCGTTTTTCCAGAGGCAACGGGAATATCAATCTTCCACTGCCGGTGCAATTTATTGCCGGGGGAACTGCAATTCCCGATGTGGACTATGTAGCCCTGAATAGTCCGGTAATTATTCCGGCAGGTCAAACAGAAATATTAGTACCGGTACAATTAATTGCCGATGGCCTGGCTGAAGGACAAGAAAACATTCAACTGGTTATCCCCAACTCATGTTCCTGCACGAACGGAGTGGTAGAATTTATCATCAACGACCGGCCCGAATTGAGTGCAACCATGAACAACCAATCACTATGTGAAGGAGAGACGGCAGTGCTCAGTCCGCAAGTTATGGGTGGTTTGAATGGTTATACCTACCAGTGGAATACCGGAGCAACTACGGCTGCCATTCAAACCACAACCACCGGAACCTATTCCGTAAAAATCACCGATGCCTGTGGAGGTGAAACAACGGTTTCCAACACGGTTGTATTTAATAATTGTAACTGCAACAGCGAAACCTTCATTAAAACGGTAGGATTTCCTGATGCAGAGGCCAGAGGATATGGCATCTATGACAGCAAAGATGGCAATTTATACATAACGGGTTCTAAGCAAGACAGTGTTTTGATCCTGAAAATGAGTCCGGCAGGCACCCTGATCTGGGCGCGCACATTTGACGTAAACCCAGGGCTGGAGGATTATCTGTCAGACCTGATCGTGGATTCAGAGGGTATGATTGCCGGATTGGGTCAAAGCGGCGCTTTCCAGCCTGGCGCACGCGGCTTTGTTTTCCGGTATAACCCAAATACCGGTAATGTTCTTTGGCTACGTGAATACGGATTTGAGTCGGCTTATACCATGGGCCTGTTGGAATTACCCAACAGTAATTATTTGATTTACGACAACCCGCACAGCCCAACCAACGACAACCGGATGATTGAGATCAACAAAACTAACGGAGCTGTGGAGTCAGGAAGTGCCCTAAATCAAAAATTGAATCTTGGTGGTGGCGATAATTTCAATTCCGCAATCATTCACAATGGTAAATTGTATGGCGTTGGCAGATATACCAACGGAACTGAATTTACAGATATGCGGCATGCGCTGTCACGTATAGAGCTTAGTTCTGGCAATGTTGAATGGTCACGATTAAGCCATGTAGCTCCCGGCAGCCCGGCCAGATTATATGGGATGGACCTGCTTATTGAAGACAACAGCATTTTTTCCATCAGTTATGGCAGCGAAACCGACGACAACCTGAACAACAGCCAAATCTTCCTGCACAAAAACGGACTGGGAGGCAATCTGCAGTGGATAAAAAGCATAAATCTTCCGGAGGCTATCATTGAGGTTGCCGACGAACTGGTAAGCCTTCCAGACGGCTTTTTGATTTTTGCACATGATCTGGTCG
>DLXL01000612.1:12691-14967 GCA_003448025.1 Saprospirales bacterium
GTCTAATGGCGCATTACAATGGACCCGCAAGGTAGATTTGGGAGTTGATGATTATGTGGGCAACCTTTCCAACATACAATCCCAGATCCTGGTAGTAGGCAATCAATTATTCTTTGTAGCCTCCACACGTGAGCAATCAGGCAAGAGCCGGATGTTAATTGCTAAAACTTCTCTTTTTGCTACTGTAGACGGCAATTGCAATTTCATACAACCAACCGGCTCTCAGGTAAGCGATGTGATGAATCCGGTTAACCTGTCGGTAACTGTTCAACAGGTACCATTTACAGAGGATTTTGCTTTAAGAGCACAACAAATCACCCTCTCCCCGGTCAGTCTGGAGAATCAATGCCAGGTTATTATAGACGAGCAATTGACCGTAGAACTTTGCCCAGGCGAAAGCCTAACCATAGAAGGTGTAGAATACACGCAAGATACTGTTTTCACCGTATTTATAGAGGGTTTGGCGGGTTGCGATACGTTACGCAGTTATACCATTATGGCACAACCCTACCCTACCAGGTCTGAAACCATCACCTTTTGCGAAGGAGGATCGGTTACGATTAATGGACAGGTGTACGTTCAGCCTGCGGTGGTAACAGATACAATTCCGGCGTTGATCGGATGCGACACGGTTGTAACCTATACCCTGGTAAGCAATCCTAAGTCAACCAGTTCCGAACAAAAATCCTTTTGTTCAGGCAGCTCAGTGACTATTGGCGGTCAGATTTATACCCAATCCGGCGTGGCAGTGGATACCATCCCAGGCGTTAACAGTTGTGATACGATAGTTACCTACACGTTGACCATGGTACCCACACCTGTAAAGTCTGAAACAATTCAGTTCTGTCCGGGGGAGAGTATATTACTGGGCGGAAACTTATATACCCAACCCGGTGTGATACAACTAAACCTGCCGGCTTCCGGCGGAGGATGTGATACGGCTGCCACCTTTACCCTTCAGCTGAGCACTCCTGCACCTTCGAATGTGAGCATACTTTGCCCAAGTCCGGTGATCGTGGCTCAGCCTGCCGGAGCTGGCAGTGTGGTGGTGACTTATCAGAATCCCGTAGCTGGTACGGATTGTACCTGTCCGGGCCTGGACGTGGTACGCACAGGAGGATTGGCCTCCGGCAGTTTATTCCCGGAAGGCGCAACTACGGTATGTTTTGAAGCACAGGACGAATGTGGACAAAAGGCTTCCTGCTGCTTTACCGTGACAGTTGGGGAAGACGCCCCCTGTGATACCAAAATTGCAGGATGTGTCAAGTATGAACTGCTCACCATCACAGAAGACGCCGGCAAAAACCGCACTTACCGTATTCGGGTGACAAACAATTGCGACAACAAGTTGATTTATACGGCCTTTCAAATCCCAAGCGGGATGGTGGCAATGGAGCCTTCCAACGATGCGATCTATACTGCGCCATCCGGAAATACGTACAAAGTGCGCAGCCCGAATTTTTCGCCGCAATACTCCATCCGATACTCGTCTATATCAGACGGCATTAGCAATGGCGGGTCTGACATTTTCAAGTACACTTTGCCTGCACAGGCGAGTGTGACATACATTCATGCCATTTCCAAGTTGTCGCCCAATATCTTCCTGGCGGCACACCTGAATACGTTTTATTGTCCGATTGGGGTAACACCAACGGGGAACAGCCAGCAGCCTGGTGAGGAGCGGGAACAGATAAAACTGAATGAACCCATCTTTGCGGCGGATGTGATATTGTTCCCTAACCCAACCAGTGGCGAGTTGTATGCGGATTTTTCAGCGTGGGAGGATCAGCAGCTTGATGTGCGGGTAATGGATGCTCAGGGTAAGATGGTAGTATCCCGGAATCTCATAGCTGCGGCTGATGCCCAGTTGTTTGCCTTGCCGGAAACACTGGTGAGTGGCTTATATTTTATGGAATTGCGTACCCCAACGGGAGAAAGGTTCACAAGCAGATTTGTGATACAGCGATAAAAAGAGGGCATTTTGGAACCAGTTTGACTGTAAAATGGTTAAGCTGGTTCCATCTTCAAAAGAATTTAGAAAAATCTTTTCTTTTGATTTTGAGATTACAAAAGACCCATCATATATTTGCGGCCCGATTTGGATAGGTGGGTGAGTGGCTGAAACCACCGGTTTGCTAAACCGACGCACGGGTAACCCTGTGCCCCGGGTTCGAATCCCGGCCTATCCGCTGGATTGAAGAAATATTTCGGGATGTAGCGCAGTCCGGTAGCGCACCTGCTTTGGGAGCAGGGGGTCCCAGGTTCGAATCCTGGTA
>DLXL01000165.1 GCA_003448025.1 Saprospirales bacterium
GCAGGCGGTAACCAAACTTCGTGCTCAATTGGTGGGTTCTGATACCACGCCGCTTTGCGACAAACGTTTTTGGCCGCTATCCGCTGAAGATACTGTGCGTGCCGCTGTCCAAAACTGGCTGGGAACGCAAGGCTTTCCGGCTGCCAGTAAAGTGCGTGGAAGATTGATTGCACCTAAAGGACTTTTGTTTTCATTTGGCGCCTCCGGGATTTATTGGCCATGGGCAGGCGAAGGAAACCTGGAATCAGGTATGCATCCGCTTCGGATATTGCCGGCTATGGCCCATGAAATGAGTCATGCTTATGGATTTGGAGATGAAGGCGTTTGTAATTTCATTGCATACGTATCGCTTTCGGATCATCCTAATGTCTATCTCGCCTACACATCCCGCCTGGACTACTGGGGCGACTTGGCAAGGGCTTGCCGAAGGCAAAACCCCGAAACTTATCATAAGATGTTTTTACCTGGAATTCCTCAGGGAGTGCTGGCCGATGAAGAAGACATACGCAGGCAACATGCACAATACCAGGAACTGGCGCCGGCTATACGGTATCAGGTGTACGACTCCTACCTGAAATCACAGGGAATTGCGTCTGGAATGTTGAACTATAATGAAGTAATTATGTTGGTGGAAGCCTGGATTAGGCAAGATTATTGATCATACATTTGCCTTATGAGGTGGCTCCTAATTGCAATATTTACTGTTTTTTTCTTTTGCTCCAATTCCGTACTCTTGCCTGCTCAGTCGACAGGTTCGTACGGTTCCGTATATTTTCCTAAATTTAAGATTGATAAATATTCGCTGGAATCGGGCCTCTCCAGTCCCCGGGTGAGATGCCTGTTGGAACACAGTTCCGGTTTCCTGTACGTAGGGACAGAATTTGGCCTGAACCGGTTTGATGGATATGAATTTAAAGTAATTGACAATAGCTATCTACCCAAGTCAAAGTTATCAGGCACCAATATTAGTAGGATCAAAGAAATTTGGGATGGGAATATTCTGATAACATATGGCAAAGGCAGCGACTCTTTTGACATCCTAAACCCCTATAGCCTTAGCCTTAAAGTGGTTTCCATAACCCCTGAAAGCGGATTCCATGGTGTGATGGCCGGTGTAACAACAGACGAGGATCTAAATACCTATTTTCTTAGTTATGACTCGAGCGGACTTTACTTATATATACTGCAACGAGATTTTAGCCTGAAGAAACTGGCTTATGTGCCACAATCCATGGACTTCAAAAAAGCCAATCTAAAAACGCTTGAGTTTTTCAAGTTTCGGGTACAACGTGTTCAAAATGAGGCGGTTTTTTGGGTCAGTAATAAGGTTTTTGGGTTGTTAAAACTACGTGTAAAGGAGCGTGGTACGGAGGTCCAGCAGGTCCATCCACCCCTGCATATCCCTTGGAAGCCTTATCTGTGGGAGCTTGACAATACCGGGGCCATCAGAATGGAGGAGCCTTTTACCCACCTTATTTATTCAGGTTTGCAACCTTCAAACATTCCCAGGAAATACGCAACAGATTGGTATTCTTGTTTTGGTTTTATGGATGAGTTGAATAATTGGTTGCTGGCCGGTTCGAAAAACAGGGTGCTGCAACAATTTGAGAAAGGGGATGGATTTCGAATTATCCTGAATTCGGGCCGGGAACTGGAGTTGCCGTATACTTTTGTTTTTGACTGGAATACCCAACTGCTTATCTCCAGTAAAAACTTCGAACAGTATTTTTGGATAGGCACCTTTGATGGCTTGAGGAAGGTAACGCTTCAGCAATCCAATGTCAGGCAATTGTTTGCCAGGCAGATAGCTGATGGGGTATATGGCAGTCGGATGCGTGGTATTGGAGAGAATGCCAAGGGTAATATGTTGTTCCTCCCCGAAACAGGAATGGCTTATTTTCGGCATGGAGCCAACGGCAGCTTCAAAGAATTGCCGGGAAAATGGTCGTCTGGCAAATCAGTGACTGTGGATGCCGCCGGCAATTTCTGGTGTTCAGGGGACATGGCTCCTTATGGACTGGTATGCTTGGATCCCGATGGCCAGAAGTGGACAGGTTATGCACCCGGCACTTTTTATTCCGTCCATACCCAGGTTAGAAGCGGCAGGATACTGGCTGCCCGGACTGCCCGTGAATTGGAAGGTAAAGGAGGAGGGCTTGATATTATTGATCCACAAACTGGTCAAATTCAGTTGTTTACAACAAAGACGGGATTAAATCCCTTCGAAAAAATTACGCCGAGCTATCTCCTGGAAACCCGGGATGGGATCCTCTGGGTAGCCACTTCAAAAGGACTGTTCAAAGTTCAATTGGAGCAAGGTGTTTGCCAGAAATATACGGATGTGGCGGATTCTTCCGCTTTTTGGGCAAACCTTGGTATAAACGTGCTTTTGGAAATGCCTGACGGAAAACTGATGTTGGGCACAACTTCGGGTCTGGTTATATTAGACCTCCAAAAAGGCCAATTCAAAACATATACCAGTAATGACGGCCTTTGCAACAATCAGATATGTGGTATTTTACCTGGGGAAAAGGGAAATTACTGGATAAGTACCTACAATGGATTGTCCAATTTTAATTATCCGGAACAATCATTCCATAATTATTTCGAAAGAGATGGATTAACACATAATGAGTTCAACCGTTATTCCTTTTTTAAAGCTCAGGATGGTACTTTCTATTTTGGCGGAATGAATGGGGTAAATGTTTTTTCAGAAAAAGACCTCTTTCCGGATGCTGAGGAAACGGCCATGTTTATTTCTGAAGTTAGTTTTTTTGAAAAAGACAAATTGCAGGTTTACAAGGCCTGGAATTCCGATCAAGTCATCACTTTGCCCGCTCAAAATAGATATTTTGCTATTAAAGTAGGATCTTTTGACATGACCAATGCGAATGAAAATGTTTTTGCCTATCGCATTGATGGCCTGGATGAAGAATGGGTAATGATGGGTAAGCAACATGAATTCAGATTCACTTTTTGTTCAGCCGGCAAATACACCTTGCGAATCAAATCTGCTCCTCCAAAAGGCCGGTGGTCATCTAAAGAATTGGCCATCCCACTTGTTGTAAATGGATATT
The DNA here is from genome assembly GCA_003448025.1 of Saprospirales bacterium. Taxonomy (GTDB): domain Bacteria; phylum Bacteroidota; class Bacteroidia; order Chitinophagales; family Saprospiraceae; genus M3007. Next base: position 3,078 of record DLXL01000165.1, read on the forward strand.
GGTATAATACCTGGTGGGCTTATTTAGTATACGCGTTTTCAGTGGCAGGTTTATTTTGGGTAGGCTTGATATTCCAAAAGCGACGTTTGAATATGGAGCATGAAAACCAGCATTTGAAAGAGGTAGATTCATTCAAGTCCCGCTTTTTTACCAATATCACCCACGAGTTCCGCACTCCGCTCACGGTTATAATGGGTGTAAGTGAACAAATAGGAGAGCAGGTTCACTCTGCGGAATTGAAATCTAAAATTGGGTTGATTCACAGAAATGGCCATAACTTACTTAGGTTGATCAATGAAATTCTGGACCTGGCTAAACTGGAGAACAAAAGCCTCAAACTTCAATACATCCAGGGCGACATATTGGCGTATTTAAGATATATAGCAGAAAGTTTGCACTCTTTAAGCAATGCCCAGAATGTCATGTTAAGGGTTGAAAGTACGCAGGCTCAAATCATGATGGATTACGATCCCGACCGGATTCTTCAGGTTGCTCATAACCTGTTGTCCAATGCTATAAAATTTACTTCTTCAGGGGGTAGGGTAGTGATGCAGGTAGAAACCACAGGCAATCATTTGCAAATTAAGGTTTCTGATACAGGTGTTGGCATCCCGGAAGAGGATCTGCCACGGATATTTGAAAGGTTTTTTCAGGCAAAAAATCAGTCTGGAAATAAATCTGGTGGAACAGGTATCGGATTATCCCTTACGCGGGAATTGGTTCGTGCTATGGGAGGAGATATCCAGGTGTCTAGTGTAATGGGCAAAGGCACACAATTTTTAGTTAACTTGCCGATAAGGCAAGAGTCTGCAGTGCAAATCTTCGGGCAAAAACCGGCGGATACGCTGGTGGATTTTATACCTGGAGTAGAAACAAAGGCTTCAACTTTAGAAAACGTTCCAATTGTTCTGATTATTGAAGATAATCCGGATGTAGTGGAATATTTGGGTTATTGTTTGGGCGATGCCTACCAAAAGGAATATGCTTTTAACGGTAAAGCCGGTATCGAGAAAGCCTTCGAATTGGTACCTGATATAATTATTTCTGATGTAATGATGCCGGAAAAAGATGGATTTGAGGTGTGTGACATGCTCAAAAATGACGAACGTACCAGCCATATTCCTATCGTGTTACTTACGGCAAAGGCAGATGCAGCCAGTCGTATCGCTGGACTGCGGCGTGGTGCAGATGTCTATTTGTCCAAACCTTTTCATCGGGAAGAATTAATGGTTCAGTTGCAAAATTTACTGGAATTGCGCAGCAAAATGAAGGCATATTACACCAGTAGAACATTGAAAGGGAATGGGCAGGAAGTCGCAGTCCAGGTGCTGGATTTTCCAGATATGGAAGATCAATTCTTACAAAAATTAAGGGAGCTAGTCAATCAAAATCTATCCAATCCCAAGCTTTCCCAGGATTTTATTTGTCAGCAAATGGGCATGAGTCGTACGAATTTATATCGTAAACTGATGGGGCTCACCGACTTGCCGCTGACCATGTTTATAAGAGATTTGCGCCTCCAAAAAGCGCAGCAGTTACTTAAGCAAACGACATTAAATATTTCCGAAATTGCATATGAATGCGGTTTTGATGACCCAAAATATTTCAGCCGGGTGTTTTCAGAAGTTTTTGGTGTTCCACCAAGCGCTTTTAGAGAAACGTATTGATATTTATTTATGTGATTGATAATCAACAGGTTGCAAATTTCTTGCAACAATAGTCCACTTTTTTGGAACTACAATCCACCGTGTTGGAACATGGCTCCACCTCTTTGAAACGAGCGTGGGAAGCCCTTGCTGTGCCACTCTGGCAATTTTGCACCATCCTGCCGGTTGAAAAAGGAATGCCGGTTGCCGAACGATTCAGTTTCCATTTACCTACCTAAGCTTAAATTATGACGAAAGAAACTTTGTTTTCACTTCTGCTCTTTGCGCCCGGCATATTGGCTGCTCAACAGCAGAAGGTTTTTTCCAGTGCTGGTCTGGACTGTTCAGACCGGAAACAACAGATCACAGCCACTTTAGGTGAGCCCTTTATCACGGTTACCACTGAAAACCCGCACATGATTACAGAAGGCTTTCAGCAGGGCTCCCCACTTGTCATTCCCCCTGGTATCGTACTGGACCGTGAAAATCAGCCAAACGACTGGAATGCCATGTTGTTCCCTAATCCGGCTACAGATTGGGTTCAGGTCTCCTTTCAATCCAAAAAACAACAAACCTACCGGCTTCGCCTGATCAATGCATTAGGAGTAGTAGTATTAGAAACAGAAACCGCAAATGAGCTTTATCAGCTCGATCTCCGTGATTTTTCAACTGGCCAATACTGGTTATCAGTTCAATCCACCGATTTAATGGAATCCACCTGGCTTCCATTAAGCAAAGTGCAACTTTAAACCTTTTCAAACAGTCAATAATCTTGATTATGAACAACTTAAAGCAATTTTTCCTCCTTCTCACTTTTCTTTTGGCAGGATTTGCTGCTTCTGCCCAAACCGTACCGTCAGGCATTAATTACCAGGCCGTATTGCGCAATGTAAAAGGCGAAATTATATCTGATCAGCCTGTTGGAATAAAGGTGTCTGTCCTCGACCCTGAAACCCGTACCTATTATTATGCTGAAACGCATCAGGTAATGACCAACCAGGCAGGCATCTTCACCCTGGTTGTAGGCGGTGGCAAAGCAGAGCAGGGACGATTTTCCGACATCCCCTGGGCAACAGCCAACACCTGGCTGGAGGTGGCTTATGATACAGATGGAAATGGCATATATGACTTGACGGGCACTACCCGAATGCTCTCGGTACCCTATGCCTTTTATGCGGAACGCGCAGGCATCGCGGACAATCAGCATGCAGTTAACCCCAATGATGAAAAAGGCGACGGATTTGAGGAAGAGGCATGGATGCTAAAAGGTAATGATGGAATTGATGATATGTGGATGTTTCTGGGATCCCGAAATTATGCCGATTTGGTTTTTAAAACGCACGATGTAGAACGCATGCGCATCACAAAAGGGATTGGCGCCGAGCCTCATGATGCGCTCATACACATGTATGAGGATGTGGAAGCCCATAAATCCATGCTAATTAATGAAACACTCACAGTGGGAGGGAAGACTTTGTTGAACGATGAACTCATGGTCGTTGGTAAAACCCACCTAATGTCTGATTTGGCTGTAGATGGCGAAACCTATATGGCTAAATTTGTGAAAATAGGCGGAAACCTTAATTTGGAGGGACAAGCGGTAATGAACAAGGACTTGGATGTACTTGGCACCGGGGTTTTTGGATTGGACGTCAAAATCAACCGAAACCTTCTGGTGGGGAATGATGTAGATATCAAGCACAACCTGAATGTAGACAACGACGCACATATTGGCAATAATCTGGACGTAGACAATAATGCCAATATCGATGTTGACCTGCACGTGGGCCGCGATGCTGATATTGACCGCAACCTGAATGTAGACAACAATGCGAACATTGATGTGGATTTACACGTGGGCAATAACCTGGATGTAGATGGTAATGGCAATATCGACATGAACCTACACGTGGGTAAGGATGCTGATGTTGACCAGAATCTGAATGTAGACAACAATGCCAACATTGATGTAGATCTGCACGTAGGTAATAACCTGGATGTAGACAACAATGTAAATATCGACAACAACCTGACGGTACAGAATAACGCCACTATTGTAGGCGATTTGAATGTGGATGGATCGGGATCATTTTATGACATGTCCATTCAAAACAACCTGAATGTCGGCAATAACATAGATGTTGATCAGAATCTGAACGTTGACAAGTCGGTTACCATAGGAGTTGATTTAACTGTAACCGACGATGTAACCATCGGCGATGATTTGACTGTCAGTGGTATCTCTTTGTTTGAAAGTGCGGTTACGATGGAAAATAATCTGACGGTAAAGCAAAATCTGACGGTGAATAATAACCTGAATGTGAGCAATGACGTAACCATTGGCGGGGATTTGAACGTAAATAATCCGATTAACGCAAATTGCCGGTTGGTGGTAAACAGTTGTGTTTCTGGTTCTGATTCCGATATTGACAGTTATCCGGTAGTAGTTCAGGGTGGCAACCAGGGTGTTGCTATTAAAGTAAATGGTACTCGTGGCAACGATAATAATTTTGTTGCTTTTTGGGATAACAGCGGTATTCAGGGCCGTATTGAGGGCCAGACTTATAATGAACTGCTTAGTAGCTTTCCATTCATTTGGTCCAATTCTATGAAAGCGGCAGAGGAAGCGCTATCCATCGCCATGGTTATTGCATGTGGTCTTCAGGCGGACGTTGCAGAAGCCATCGTATGGGGCGTGGAAGGATTGCTGACACTGGCAGAGTGGATTGAATATAATGTATCGATCACCGATAATGTGGGAGTTGCCTACGAATCGGGTTCTGGAGACTATGCTGAATGGCTGGAGCGCGCTAATGTACAGGAGGACTATACCTTCGGTGAGGTTGTGGGTGTACGCGGCGGAAAAATCAGCCGAAACACAGCGGAAGCTGATCATTATATGGTTATTTCCAAGGCACCAATTGTACTCGGGAATATGCCAGACCCTGCCCGTGAAAAGAACTTTGAAAAAGTTGCCTTTATGGGCCAGGTGCCTGTTCGGGTGATGGGTAAAGTTGGCGTGGGCGATTACATTCTTCCTTCCGGATTTAATGACGGGTATGCAAGAGCTGTTTCTCCAGCTAAAATGCAATTGGAAGACTATGGCAAAATCGTTGGCGTAGCTTGGGAATCAGGCGAAGCTATGACTTTGAATATGGTGAATGTAGCGGTTGGATTAAACCAGAACGATATGAGTGGACAACTGGCTAAACAACTGCAGGAAATCAACACGATGAAGCAGCAATTAAACCAGTTGTTTCAAATGCTGGGACAAAAAGCGCCGTATGACGAATTAAACGCCCAAAATGCGGCCGTAAGCCCCGATCGGCTGGCAGCAACTTCCGGCCTGGTTCATAGCGGGCAGCTTGCCAACCTGGAGCTGTCCAATATGGTGCAGGCACACCCGGACATTTTTATTGAAGCGTTTGCCAAGGCAAAAGCCAAATTGCTGGAAAATGGTATTGACGTTAATAAATATCCGGAAATTGCTCAGATTTACGACCAACCCATTGAGTGGATTAAAAAACAAAATGAGAAAGGATACCTGAATGAAATGGTTGTCAAGGCAAAAGCGCAAGTAAAAGCAAGTGCAGGTAAATAAGCGCGCCATTTCTAATTAAAAACAACCTTGGGCTGCCCTGAATAAAGGGCAGCCTTTTTTAATTCAGTCAACTTCTTACCTAATCACAATGAGATTAGCGCCGTACTTTTTCCCAACTAATCCGCATAATTATACAACTAATTATATACCTTTATGTTTCTAAATGCGTCTTTCAGTTCTCTGCCAATTTTAGCACAAATAGCCTTAGCCACATGTCATCGGAATTAAACTACTCTTTCCCTTTTTTGGAAACCGCCACAGAAGTGCTTCGTGCAGTGGCACACCCGCACCGACTGCTGATTATTGAGATGCTCAACCGGCGGCAATCTCTGAATGTCACAGAAATTTACGAAGAATTGGGTATTGAGCAAGCGGTAGCGAGTCACCATTTGCGTATCCTGAAAGATCGTGGTGTGGTACAGGTACGCAGAGATGGCAAAAACAGCAACTACTCTTTGGTCAGTGATGAGTTTGCCAAAATTTTGACCATTTTGCAGCAAGTAGTGCCGGCATAGGCAATGCTCTGACTAAATATTTGGCTAGACGCGCCAATTGGCCAACTTTTCGGAATAAAATATTGAAGCTGGTTCGATTTTTCGAGCCGGCTTTTTTTTATTCATTTGGCAAACGACAGAGAGTGAATTGGCAGAATAAAGTTTTAAAAAGTCGAATTATTTTTCTTGAATCAGAATAAAACTTTAATAATGTGGAATTTGAGGCGATTCAGAAAACTTTATTCGCTTTTTCGAAAATATTTTTTTGAACCAATAAACAACATATACATATAGCTATATACATTTGTCCTGTTCAAAAATTAAAGGTGTATCCAATACCTTTTAACAACATTCAAAACTTAAATCATAACTGACTTTTATGACCAGTTCAGCTACAACGAATGAGGGCATGGAGCCCAAAGGGTTGATGAAGGTAATCACGGCATCTTCGGTGGGTACACTCATTGAGTGGTACGACTTCTACATCTATGGCGCCATGGCTGTCATCATTGCCAAACAGTTTTTCCCTCAGGACAATCCAACTGCGGCGTTCCTCGCGGCACTCGCCACTTTCGCGGCAGGATTTGTGGTCAGACCTTTTGGCGCATTGGTTTTTGGCCGTATCGGCGATATCATCGGCCGGAAATATACTTTCCTCCTAACACTCCTGTTGATGGGGGGCTCCACCTTTGCCATAGGCCTGGTGCCCGGATATGCCCAAATTGGCATGTGGGCGCCTGTGCTCATATTGCTGCTTCGTTTTGTTCAGGGTTTGGCATTGGGCGGCGAATATGGTGGTGCAGCTACCTATGTAGCCGAACACAGTCCTGTAGGGCGCAGAGGATATTTCACAGCTTATATCCAGACAACGGCTACGCTGGGATTCTTTTTGTCGTTAGGGGTTATTTTGCTTACCAGAAAATCTGTTGGTATTGAAGCCTTTAATGATTGGGGCTGGCGCATTCCATTCATCGTTTCTGTATTCCTGATCGGTATTTCGGTTTACATCCGATTGAAAATGGCAGAGTCTCCACTCTTTGCTAAAATCAAAAAAGAAGGAAAGATTTCTACCAATCCGCTGAAAGAATCCTTTGCGCACAAAGCCAACCTTAAAATGGTATTGCTCGCATTGTTTGCGGCCGTAATGGGTCAGGGTGTGGTATGGTACACCGGTCAGTTCTATGCACAAACCTTCATGGAACGGACCCTTTCCATTGAGTTTGAACAGGTTAGGTATCTGCTTTGCTTTGCCATTTTGCTGGCAACCCCGTTCTTTCTGGTATTTGGCGCATGGTCTGATAAAATTGGCCGAAAAACCATCATGCTCGGTGGTATGCTGCTAGCTATCGTTACCTACTTCCCGATCTACAAAACAATGTACAGTCTGGCCGACCCCAAGGCCAAAACTGAAGTAGCCGACCGAAGCAGCACCGGCGTTGCTGTTGCGGTTAATGACGCAGGCGATTCCACCATCACTACCACAACCGTAAAAGCGTTTACGGATGGATGTACTTCCAAAACCGTAAAAAAGGAGGTAAAGCTTGCTGATAAATCCAAACCCGCACCCAAAGCTGAAACAACCAAAACCTTCTGGCTCAATTCCTCCGGCTTTTGGTTCATGATGTTCCTTGTGTTTATTCAGATCCTTTACGTAACCATGGTATACGGCCCTATTGCGGCATTCCTGGTTGAGCTCTTCCCAACCCGTATCCGTTACACTTCTATGTCGCTCCCTTACCACATCGGTAATGGCATTTTCGGTGGTCTTACACCCTTCATTGCCACCCGCTTGTTTGATGCCAGCAAAACTACTGAAAACCCTTCCGGCGACCCATACATTGGTCTTTGGTATCCAATCCTCATCGCCGGTGTATGTTTCGTTATAGGTCTCCTTTACCTCCCAAGTAAAAATGACGAAGATGTATCGGATTAGTGTTTGAGTGTTTAAGTGTTTGAGTGTTTAAGTGTT
>DLXL01000530.1 GCA_003448025.1 Saprospirales bacterium
AAACACCCAAACACCCAAACACTCGAAAAAATTAAATTCCTAAGTATTTTTCTGGTTCTGCTTGCATGCCATCAAGCCCCTTCCAATACGGTATCAAACGCAAATGCATCAGCTGCTCCTGAAGCTACCATTCAAACTGACAGCATCGTACCGGCTCAATATGCGGACGGCAAGCTGATTCCGGTACGTAAAACGGAGGAAGAGTGGAAAAGTCAGTTGAATGAAATGGAGTTCTACGTTTTGCGCAAGGAAGGCACCGAACGTTCCTTTACAGGCGATTTGTGGGATAACCATGAAAAAGGCACCTACGTCTGTGCCGGATGTGGACTACCCTTGTTCCACTCAAAAACCAAATTCGACTCCGGCACCGGTTGGCCATCTTTTTACCAACCGATCACTCCTGATTGCATTGCCGATTTTTCTGACAAAAGTCATGGCATGGACCGAACGGAAGTAGAATGTGCCCGTTGTGGCGGGCATCAGGGACACGTGTTTCCTGATGGGCCACCACCCACAGGACTACGTTATTGCATCAACTCTGTTTCCCTGAATTTTGTCAAAGAATAGACTCCTTGCGAATCCTGAATGCGTACATTTGCGCGTGCTCTCACGTACATACTACATTCATGGATCAGAAAATTGACATACTCACTGCCAAACTCGCCGAAGCAAAGCTGGGAGGCGGAATAAAGCGTATTGATGCGCAACACAGTAAAGGAAAACTAACGGCCAGAGAACGGATTCACTTTCTGCTAGACGAGAACTCCTTTGAAGAAATCGGAGCGCTCGTAACCCATCGCAGTACAGACTTTGGCATGGCCGACCAGCAATTTCTGGGAGATGGTGTAGTAACAGGCTATGGTACCATTGGCGGCCGACTGGTATATGTATTCGCTCAGGATTTTACTGTGTTTGGTGGCTCCTTGTCTGAAACACATGCCGAAAAGATCTGTAAGGTCATGGATCTTGCCGTAAAAAACGGAGCTCCGCTTATTGGTCTGAACGATTCCGGCGGTGCGCGAATTCAGGAAGGGGTTAATTCCCTGGGCGGTTACGCTGATATTTTCTACCGAAATGTGCAGGCAAGTGGTGTTATTCCACAAATCTCGGCCATCATGGGTCCTTGTGCCGGTGGAGCTGTATATAGTCCGGCGATGACTGATTTTATCCTGATGGTTGAAGATAGTTCCTACATGTTTGTAACCGGCCCAAACGTGGTTAAAACCGTTACCAACGAGGAAGTTAGCAGTGAGGAGCTTGGCGGGGCGAGTACCCATGCGGTAAAATCGGGGGTTACCCATCTTACTGCACAAAATGATGTTGATGCTATTTCGAAACTCAAGAAACTGCTTTCTTACATACCGCAGAACTGCGAACAGAAAGCCCCGTCTCTGCCTTACACCCTGGAGGAAGAATTCCGGGATGAGTTGAGCGCTATCATCCCGGACAATCCCAACCATCCCTACGATATGAAAGAGGTGATCCACGGCATTGTGGACACAGACACCTTTTTTGAAATTCACGAACAGTATGCTGAAAACATAGTAGTAGGCTTTGCCCGTCTGGCAGGCCGCAGCATTGGCATTGTAGCCAATCAGCCTATGAACCTGGCCGGTGTATTGGATGTGAATTCTTCCAAAAAAGCAGCCCGTTTTGTACGTTTTTGTGATTGTTTCAATATTCCATTACTCGTACTGGAAGATGTGCCCGGGTTCCTTCCCGGAACAGATCAGGAATGGAACGCCATCATCACCAATGGGGCAAAACTGTTATATGCTTTTAGCGAAGCTACCGTTCCTCGTGTAACCGTCATTACCAGAAAAGCATATGGTGGTGCTTATGATGTGATGAACTCCAAACACATTGGAGCCGATATGAACTTTGCCTGGCCAACGGCTGAAATTGCCGTAATGGGTGCAAAAGGAGCGTCTGAGATCATTTTCAAAAAGGAGATTGATGCAGCACCAGACCCTGCAGCAAAACTCCTTGAAAAGGAACGCGAATACGCCGACACCTTTGCCAATCCATACCGTGCAGCAGCAAGAGGATTTATTGATGAGGTAATTCTCCCACGCAATACACGCCGGAAATTGATCAAAGCTTTTGCCATGCTGGAAAACAAACAGGTGGCCCGGCCTAAACGTAAGCACGGAAACGTGCCTTTATAAAAAAGAATGCTCATTCCTGCCCTAATGGACATGTTGGGAACGGCCGCATTTGCCATTTCAGGGGCATTAGCAGCATTCCAAAAACGCCTGGACATCTTCGGTGTTTTGATCATTACTTTTGCCGCGGCCGTTGGTGGTGGAACCATCCGTGATATCCTCATTGGCAACACACCGGTAAGCTGGATGAAAGACCAACAGACTATTATGGTCATTTTTGGATCCTACCTCCTCAGTCTTTTTTTCCGCAAACAGCTTCAGTATTTCCCCCGAACACTGGCCATCTTTGATGCCATCGGTTTGGGATTTGCCACCATCATAGGCGTCCAGAAAGGCCTCCAGGTTCAACTGAGCCCCTCCATCTGTGTGGCACTGGGCATGATCACAGGATGTTTTGGCGGCGTACTCCGCGATATTATCCTCAACGAGATCCCGCTCGTTTTCCGAACCGATATCTATGCCTCTGCATCAATGCTGGGTGGCGCTCTGTATATCGTTTGTTTGACTATTCCATTGCCTGCTGAAACAGCTGCTACCTTGTCCGTAGCCACTGTAGTGGGTATCCGACTGGCCGCCATGCAGTTCAAATGGAATCTGCCGAGTGTGTGAGTGTTTGAGTGTTTGAGTGTTTGGGTGTTTGAGTTGGCGTTCGGCTGGGCATATCGCAATCGAAGTCAAAAAATTCGCGTCATCCGAATTCAAAAAATCCGCGTCATCCGCGT
>DLXL01000443.1:0-3450 GCA_003448025.1 Saprospirales bacterium
TCATCCGCGTCATCCGCGTTCCTGTTCTCATCTGCGTTCCCGTTCTCATCCGCGTTCCCCGCGTTCCAAAAAAATCCGCGTTTAAAATACCATCACTCACCATGAAATACACAGTAAAGACTATTGTAACGCTCGCACTATCTGCGTTCACTACCCTGCTCTCGGCACAGGGAATCGAGTTCTTTCACGGCACCTGGGCAGAAGCCCTGGAGAAAGCTAAAGCGGAAGAGCGCCTGATTTTTGTGGATGCGTTTGCTTCCTGGTGCGGACCCTGCAAAAGAATGGCCTCCCAGACTTTCCCGGATCCCAAGGCCGGCGAGTTTTTCAATGCTAATTTCGTCAATTTGAAAATTGACATGGAAAAGCCTGAAAACGCAGAATTCGCCGGAAAATACCCGGTAGGATCTTACCCAACCCTGATGTTCATCGATGCTACAGGCAAAATCGTACTGAAGGAAATCGGCGCTAAAAATGTAGATCAGTTGATTGAAACCGGTCGTAAAGCCCTGGGCAAAAACGACAAATCCGTAGATTTCGAAAAGAAATATGCCGAGGGTAATCGGGATCCAAAACTCCTGTTTGATTATGTGCGCGCCCTGAACGCAGCCGGTAAACCTTCTCTGAAAATTACCAACGAATACCTCAATACCCAACAGAACCTGAACACAGAATTCAACCTTCGTTTTATCCTGGAAGGCACTACTGAATCCGACAGCCGTGTTTACGATCTGCTGGTAAAATACCGCAAGGAAATGGTTGCTCTGGTAGGGGAAGAGGCTGTTGCCGCACGTATGGAAAAAGCGTGCCAACGCTCCGTAAACAAAGCCATCGAGTTCAAAAACACTGCCCTGCTGGAAGAAGCCAAAGTTAAAATGAAAAACGGGAATCCAGCCCGTGCCGAAGCCTTCGCGGTAGAAGCAGATATGAACTATGCCAAGGCAGTGAAAGACCCGGCTTTATTCCTGAAAGCTGCCCGAAACTATCAGAAATCCGAGGTAAAAAACAACTCAGCCAAATTACACGATCTGGTAGTTTCGCTGGTTCGAACTTTCCCAAATGATAAAAATGTATTGGGACAGGCAGAAAAATGGGCAAAATCAGCCGCACAAACCGGCGGTTTGGCAGAATACTGGATGACGCTGGCAGGTGTATATAAACTCCAGGGCAATAAAGCCCAGGCCCGCAAAACCGCAGAAACAGCCAAGCAGGCATTGACGGAAAAAGACGCTATGCTCCGCGATAAAATCGATTATTTCATTGATTCACTTTAATGCATGCCGGCTAAAACCTTCTTCTGCATTGATGCCCACACCTGCGGCAACCCGGTGCGGGTAGTGGCCGGCGGCGGTCCGAATTTGAACGGCGCCAACATGAGCGAAAAACGTCAGCATTTCCTTCGGGAATACGACTGGATACGCCATGCCCTGATGTTCGAGCCGCGCGGACATGATATGATGAGCGGAAGTATTCTCTATCCGCCGCACGATCCGGCCAATGATATGGCGGTGCTGTTCATCGAAACCAGCGGGTGTCTGCCCATGTGCGGGCACGGCACCATTGGAACCGTAACCATTGCCATTGAGCAGGGATTGGTAACGCCAAAAATCCCGGGCAAACTGCGCCTCGAAACGCCGGCCGGACTCGTAGAGGTGGTGTATCATCAGGAAGGCAAAAAGGTAAAATGGGTACGGCTCACCAATGTGCCGGCCTATCTGGCGGCCGAAAATATCGCGGTGGAATGTCCGGAACTCGGCCTCCTGCACGTGGATGTGGCTTACGGCGGTAATTTTTACGCCATTGTGGATGTGCAGGAAAACTTTCCGGGTCTGGAGCATTTCCGGGCAGAGCAACTCATCGGCTGGGCGCGGGAAATGCGCAAGCGGATCAATGCGGAGCAGCGGTTTGTGCATCCGGAAAACCCCACTATCAACGGGCTCAGTCATATCCTCTGGACCGGCAAAACCCTCGACCCCACTTCAACAGCCCGTAATGCGGTGTTTTATGGCGACAAGGCCATCGACCGCTCTCCCTGTGGCACGGGCACGAGTGCGCGTATGGCACAGTGGTACGCCAAGGGATTGCTGCACCCCGGCGAGGAATTTGTGCATGAGAGCATCATCGGCTCCAAATTCATCGGCCGGATTGAGGAAGAAACCAGTGTGGCGGGTAAAAAAGCCATGCGTCCCAGCATCCAGGGCTGGGCGGTGGTGTATGGGTACAATACCATCATCGTGGATCCGGAAGAAGACCCCTACGCACACGGCTTCCAGGTGATTTAAGGCACGAAGTGGGAAACACGAAGGCACAAAGACGCGAAGGCACAAAGTTTTATATAGTCGGCATTCTGCCGACATTCTGTCTTGGCAGCGCAGCTGCCAATCCTTTGTGCCTTCGCGTCTTTGTGCCTTCGTGTATTTCACTTCGCGCCTTCGCGCCTTCGCGCCTTCGTGTATTTCACTTTGTGCCTTGTCCTCTACTCTCCTTCCCAAATAATACTCATTTTCCCACTCCAAACACCATCGGCGGGCAAGCTCACCAGGCCATCCAGGTTATTGAAAGCATCCACGTTGCAACTCATGGGCTCCAGAGCAATGCTTTCGCGGTGAGTGGGTGTGAATACCTGGAAAAACGGAAATTCCGAGGCTGAGGCTTTTACCTTAAGGGTTTGATCTTCACCTTCCAGCATCATCTGGTAATTGCCTGTTTTGGTGGATATAAAGCAGTTGTCCAGTGCCGTTTCGCCTACCACTTTCTTTTGAAGGAAGTCGGAATAGGGTGTCCGTTGGCCCGTTGGGATCATTCGATCGTTGATGGCTACCATTTCTGCAGCAGGGAGTTGCATCTGGTGCAAATCTGCCCGGGATGCGAGTCGGAAATAAGGGTGCCAGCCAAAGCCCACCGGAATCACATCATGGTGTGCATTGGTCACTTCCACCTGCACCTCAAATTTGCCGGAATCATGAATGGTAAATTCCAGCTCCAGCGCAAACGGGAACGGATAATAGTCCCGTTCGCCGTGATAATCGAAATAGCAACGGAAACTGGCCAGATCCTGCCCTAAAAACACAAATTCCGGCTCAAAAGCTTCTTCCCGAACAAAGCCGTGAATGGCATTCCCGGTGGCCGCGTTGTTGATGGGAAATGAATATTCCTTGCCGTTCCATTGGTATTTGCCACCGTCGAGTCGGTTAGGGAACGGAAACAAGACCGTGCTTTTGCCCCATTTACCGGCCTCCAGCTCTTCGGGGGTATTGTAGCCATCCAGAATATTTTGACCGTTAAAATGAATCTCCAGCACGTTGGCTCCCGCACCCGGCACAATGCTGAAACCGGTATTGCTGAGCGGATTGTGCAGGGTGAAGCGCGTGTGTGGGCCGAAAGGAGACTTGGTGAGTTCGTACATGTTGTAGTTTGTGAGGGTTTATGGGGGTTTATGGGGGTTTATGTATC
>DLXL01000443.1:3591-3787 GCA_003448025.1 Saprospirales bacterium
TGATATTCCGGGAAGGTTTATAGGTTTATGTACCGGCAGGTTTAGCTGCCGAGGGTTTCAAAAATCAAATCTGTTGCAGCCCTCAATTAGGGGTAAATGTAGGAAAGGCTAATAAAACCACGCCACAAGAATTTCCGGCTGTATAGGACCAGAGAATGAACAATACCCGGAGTTTGTGTTTTAGTGTTTTGGTGTT
>DLXL01000443.1:3982-5290 GCA_003448025.1 Saprospirales bacterium
ACTAAGCCACTGATAACACTAAGAGGGCATTTCCTTAGTGTTCTCAATGGCTTAGTGGTAAAACCATGCCATTGTACCTTTACACCATTGCATCCACGACTATTAAATCGTTATCCTTTATATGAAACTTTCGTTCATTCTTGCCGCACTGGCTTTAAGCTTATTCGCCTGTCAATCTGAAAAACCACAAGACAAGCCCCAACAGACCCAGAGTGCCGCGCCTGCCGTCCAGACTGTACAAAAAAAGAACATCGTATTTTTTGGAAACAGTCTCACTGCAGCATATCAGCTTTCACCGGAACAAGGCTTTACCGCTATCATTCAACGCAGAATCGACAGCCTGGGTCTGCCCTACACCTGCGTGAATGCCGGCTTAAGCGGCGAAACCACCGCCGATGGCGTCAATCGGGTGGATTGGGTGCTGCAACAACCTGTGGATATTTTTGTACTGGAACTCGGCGGCAACGATGCCCTGCGCGGACTCCCCATCACAGAATCCCAAAAAAACCTCCAGGCAATGCTTGATAAGGTGAAAGCAAAATATCCCGACTCCAAACTGGTGGTTGCCGGCATGATGGCCCCACCCAATCTTGGCGCTACCTACACCAACGCCTTTCGCGATATGTACCCGGCACTGGCAAAAAAGAACAATGCCACCCTCATCCCATTCCTGCTCGACGGGGTAGGAGGTATTCCCGATCTCAACCTTCCGGATGGCATACACCCCAACGTGGAAGGTCAAAAAATTGTGGCAGAGAATGTGTGGAAAGTGCTTAGTAGAATGATTTAATGGGGGGAACGGGGGCGTTGGGCTGGGCTGCCCAGAATAATTCAACGCCGGAACCTCACATTAACCTCACCATTTTTCCATCTTCAGACTCATTTTTAACCCGCTTGCCGGATATTGAAACACCGCTTCCGACCAGCGTGGAGCGCGGAACTTGGGTCGGGCGTTGTTGGAAAAACAATAAGGCTCTGATGGTATGCCCATCCAATCACTATCCAGCTTCCCGTTGCCATTTACATCATGATAACAACTCACCGCATAACTGCCCTGTGCCAAGGCGCCAAGGGAAACCTGCATGGAACCTGATTGGCTCACTGGTACAACCTTGCGCACAAAAATCCGGTCATAATTCAAAAAGTCATCCGACTTGTTATAAACGGCAATGTAAATACTACCCTTGGATTCCTGAATGTTATTCAATTCAAGAGAGAGTTCCGGTTGAAAGCCGGGATAAAAGAAGGTGAGGAGAAGAAGAAGCGGCATGTTGAGTGTTTGAGTTGGGGAGTGTTTGAGTGTTTGAG
>DLXL01000520.1:0-4699 GCA_003448025.1 Saprospirales bacterium
CTCCGCGCCTCTGCGGTAAAAATAAATCTTAAAAATACACCCGATACATCAGGTTCGGGAAGAACCCAAATTGCGTCATGTGGCCCACTTTACCGGGTTCGGTCTCGTCGTAAAACTCCATGATCCGGCCTTTGTTATTGGTTACATTGTCCAGATTCAGGAAAAGCTCGTGTGTAGCCCTGCGTTTGTTCCATTTGTAACTCATGGAAACCTGAATCTGATACGGATCATCCAGGCTGCGCTCAAATGCCCGGGAATAATCCCAAACCTGATTTTTGGCTACATCTACCGCCAGGTTGCCGCCAGCATCGCGCAGCAGGGGTATGATTTTGCGTCCGCCCCCGAAAAACATTCTGGTGTTGAGGGCAAACGTTTGATTTTTGCGTTTGCCCAATCGGGGAAACTCTTTCCCTGCCAGAACATTAACCAGATAATCCCCGGCAAAAGGGGTGTTGCGCTCTTTGCCATCTAAAGGGGTGTATTTGGAGCGGTAAATGGAGCCGTTTAAGAGGAAATAGTAGTTGCGACTGAAGAATTTATCAAGGGTAAATTCCACACCGTAGTTTTTGCCTTTCCCGGCATTCACCAAATCTACGTAGCGAAAATCCAGGCCTTCCACGATGGTGGCAAAATAGCTCGTACCGAGGTTCTCCACCGGCAAATCAAACAGGTTTTGGTAGTAAAATTCCACTTTTGCCCGCATGTTTTTGCCCAAACGGCGCTCAAAACCGAGTACAAAATGGTCGGCTTTAAGCAAATCCAGGTCGCGGTTTGGCTCGGTTACGCTGCCGTCGGGTTGTTTCACTTTGGCAAAGTAGTGGTGGATGCTTTCCATATTGGAATGTCTGCCGTACCCGATATTAACCTTGCAGCCGCCAGTGGCCCGCCACTCCAGGGCCAGGCGCGGCTCGAGGGTACTTTTTTGGTTAAACAACACGTTCATGTTGTGCAACCCGCCAACCAACAGCAGCTTTTCCGTGGCGCGATATTTCCAACTGATAAAATTCCGGACGGTGCTGATGTTTTCATGGAAATCAAGCAAAGCCACCTTCTGGGATCCTGCGTTTGAAAACCTGTTTTGTTCAAAACGGGCATCAAAAAGCGTGTACTTGGAGCCCACCTGCACTTTACTTCGGGCGCTAAACTTGTGGAGATACGTAAGCGAACCCCGGTATGCCGGCCTGCGCAACCGCCCCTGAAAGGTCTGGCTTTTGCTGATAACCGAATCCCGGATCTGTTCCCCTTCATCGTTGTAAAACCGCACCACCCCAGCTTCAAAAATATCATCCTCAATGCCTTCGCTGGAGTAGGTCAAACCCGATTGTAGCAAGCCTTTTGGCCCGATCGGGATGCTGTGTTTGATACCCCCGTTGAACAGGTGGGATTTTTTGTCAAAATCATTGCGCGTGTCAGACTGGGTGGTGTTATCGCCGGGCGTTACCCAAATGGCGGGCGTTACATCCTCAAACTGGAATTTGCTCCGGCCGCCCAAACCATACACCGAAAAAAGACCGGCTTTTTTGGTGGGCAATACGATTTTAAAGGTGGCATCCTGGAAATTCAAAACGCCGCTTACGATATCCACCAGACCAAGATCTGATACCAAACCCACCGTGGAGTAACGGTAATTGACCAAAAACGAACCGCCATAGCCCTTTTTGAAAGGGCCTTCCACCGTCATTTCGGTGCCCAGCAAGCCAAACCCGAATACAAATTCGGTCTTTTCGTTGTTGCCCGCGCGGAGGCGCACATCGTACACGCCCGAGAGCGCATCGCCAAATTCCGGGGCGAATGCACCCGTGTGGAAATCGGAGGCTGCCAGCAGGTTGTTGTTCAGGATACTCACAGACCCGCCCACGGCACTTTGGTCGCCAAAATGATTGGGATTGGTGATTTGCTCGCCTTCGAGTCGCCACTGCACGTATTTGGGCGAGTTGCCGCGCACGATGATGTCGTTGGAGCCGTCCTGCGTACTGGTAATTCCCGCGAAATTGGAGAGAATACGGGAGGGGTCGTTGAATCCGCCTGCATAACGGTTGGTTTCTTCGGGAGAAATGGAACGGGTGGAAAGCAGTGCCATTTCATTTAGGGCTTCACCCTTGTTTTGGGTGGCTGTGATGGTGATTTCCTGAAGTTTTGCGGTAGATTCCCGCATTTCGAGGGTTAGAACAACCTCTTTTCCGGAATTGACCACCAGATTTTGCACCACCAAAGGTTCGTATCCGAGGTACGAAGCCTGCAAAGAGACCCTGCCAATGGGCACCTTTTCCATCCTGAAAAGGCCTTCGGTATCCGTCATGGCGCCTATTTGAGGCTCCGTATCCAGGATGATTTTTGCCCCAATGAGCGGTTGTTTGGTGTCGGCGTCAAGTACAACGCCGCGCAGGGTATGGGAGAGCGTCTGGCCAAAACTTTGGCCGATGAAAAGCGTCGCCCAGCTGAGTTTTTGCTTCATAAATTCTTGTGTTTGAAAATTTGAAGCAAAAGTCAGGGCAGGTGAAGTGGCCGTTCATTGACTTAAGGTAAGAAATGCTAAGGGGTAAAAGTGAAAATCCCCTGAACAACGTGAGTTGTCATCCCGAGAATCGGGACCTACACAAGCCAGGCTACGCGGCAATGCTTTATCCAAAATCATTTTTGATTACTGGGCTTGTGTAGGCCCCGAGTACTCGGGGTGACAACCCACGTTAGATTTAAGATCACCAGTAGTGCATTGGGTAAAAGTGCCCCCCTGAACAACGAGCGTGTATTAACCGCCCAATTCAACGCTCCATAATCCGCTTGCGGATACGGCTCAGAGACTCCGGCGTTACGCCCAGATAGCTGGCCAGCTGGTATTGTGGTACCCGATCCAGCAGGTCGGGCCGGGTGTTCAGCAAATTCAGGTAGCGTTCTTCGGGGCTGCTCATGATGAATTCCGCGAGGGTTTCCTGACTTTTTTGAAGCTCAAATTCAACGCCTACGCGGTTGATGGTTTCCATGCGGGGCATAGCCTGCATAAAAAACTGTTCATCTTCCGGCCGTCCCTCCACCACAATGCAATCTTCGTTGCAAACCAGATAGTATTTAACAGGCTTGTTGTCAAAGGAACAAGTGGATGTAACGGGCATGCCTTCGGTGAAAAAATGGGTTGTTTTTTCATCGCCTTCATGGGTCAGGTAATACTGCCGAACGCATCCCTGCAATACAAAATAACACACATTGCCTATCTGTCCTTCCCGGAGCAACACCTTTCCTTTGCTGTAGGAGCGAATGTTGATCAGGGCAAGAATCTGGTCTATTTCCGGCTCGCTGAGTGGTGCAAACTGTAACACATAATCAATCAATACCTGTTCGGCTTTACAGCGCCGGGGAGGCATGGAGGTGGTATTGGCGGGCGAGCTTGTTAAAATGGCGGTCATATTTTGATAGTTTTTGTTGAAAAGCAGGTTAAAACTAGGCCCATCATATGCCGGAAATTGGGTTTTTCGACGGGTTTTAGGGATTGATGGACGAAGGCGGGTTGGGGCGGAATTTCCGTTGGATGATTTGGAAATTTAAGTTTTCGACCTATTTTTACACTTTAAATAAGTGACTTATAAACTTAGCTGATTCCTCCTGCTTATTTGACCTACAGTTGTGTGAATCCAGTTCAAACTGGTTGGATTGACGCAATTGGTGGTTTGCTGAAAAGTAGTGACAAAGTGGATTTTTACGCAATGGAGGCTATATGGGGCGTTGCGTAAAGCCATAGTTCAGCGCAAAGACAACAGAAATAAGCACCTGCTTGTCAATGCGTCAACATAAATCGAAACCATCATTTTTCATCAACCAAACAGTTTCATTATGAATGGCTTTAATCATCCCCCTTTTTTCCGTTACCGCTTGTCGGCTACGATTCTTCTCTTATTTTTCGCGGCCATGCCGCTCCTGCAAGCCCAGCACACCCCATGCGACACGCCACCGCCCACCGAGGTGGAAATGGCCGAAGTCGCAGCGGCCATGGCCAACAACAACTCCGCGAACGCTTCGTCCGGCGCGCTCACATGGGAAATCCCTGTGCGCGTCACCGTGTTCCGCAGGAACGACGGCAGCGGGTGGGGCATCACCTACGACGATGCCTTCATAGACGCTTTTTTGTCCAACATGAATGCAAAAATGGCGGGAGGCGTCAACAACTTCCATTTTTTTCGCTGCGGCCCCATTAATTACATCGACGTTAACCAGTTGTACAACGGCTCTCTGCCCCCCTCGGACTACTCCTATAACCGCAACTACCTCAACCTATACATCTACAACAAGCCGGGGCAGGCACCGTCGGCATCCTTCCCCTGGTTCCCAGAACCAAAGGCTGTCTACATGACTTGGGGCATTCCCAGCACCTCCGACGCGACGGGCTTCCACGAACTGGGCCATACTTTAGGGTTGCTTCACACTTTTTCACC
Source organism: Saprospirales bacterium (assembly GCA_003448025.1). Lineage (GTDB taxonomy): Bacteria > Bacteroidota > Bacteroidia > Chitinophagales > Saprospiraceae > M3007. Next base: position 4,425 of record DLXL01000520.1, read on the forward strand.
TGAGCAGGCATTCTCGGTTCCTGTAGTACCCGGCCAACAAGATCATCCCGAACAGCAGGGGGGGAGGGAACTAGTAATTCGAGACTCAATCAGTGGCATCGGTAAAGATTTTCCCATTCCCAACCACACATTTGCTGGCGACCGTATCTCAGACACTCCGCCCGGCTGCAACGAGAATCCTGACCAAGCCGCCCTCTACCCTTCATCAGCCACCATCGCAGGTTGCCTGGACAGCGACCCGAACACGCCTTGCAAGAATGGGTGTCTCGACGGTG
>DLXL01000520.1:4825-20048 GCA_003448025.1 Saprospirales bacterium
GTATCAATGGCTGTTCCTGGGACTACACCAACTGCACCTACACGGGCGACTCCGCGACTACAATTTCGATTTGGTCGTGGACAGCATGAACGTGTTGGCCCGCAACATCATGTCTTATACGGGTTCTTGCCGTCAAAATTTTACCCCCGGCCAAGTCGTTCGCGCCGATGACATCGCCAATTTTTTCCTTAACGACTACTATAAGGAAGACCTTTGCGGCAACCTTATTGACAGGGTTGAAATAGAGGGTACAAGCACGGGGCTTGACCGTGTGAACCTTCGCATCATCCCTACTGCCGATGTCGGCGACTATACCCAGACCATCGTGAATTCTTCTGGTGGCTTCAACGGAAAACTGCCCATCTCCAATCTCAACGTACAGGTAAGGGCTGACCTCAAGCGATTCCGAAGCAGCGATGTGACCAAGTTGGACAACAACTGGCTAAGCGGGCTGACCACCTACGATCTTGTGTGTATCTCAAAATCCATTCTTGGACTGGACACGCTCGACGGTTACAGGCAGTTGGCCGCCGACGCGAACAAGAGCAATTCCATCACGACATTTGATATCCTACTGTTCAGAAAACTGATTCTGGGCATTGACACGGCCCTTGCGGCTTACACGCAGCCTTGGCGATTCATCCCGGAGGTAGTGACGCAGCAGACTATAGGCGGGGCTTTGCAGGAAGATTTTGACGGCATTGGCTACGACACCCCCTTCATGACCACCGCGCCAGCCATGGGGCCACAGGTCATTGTGCCAACGCAGTATTGCGAACCAACATGGCCGTTCCTGATGCGGTCGAACACTTTGCGCAACGGATTCGACGCGGTAAAACTGGGTAACATCTGTGGCCCGGTTCTACCCGACAGCCTTGTGGAAGACTGCCCGGGCGAAGTTGCCCTTCTGGTACCCGGTGTTTTGGTGGAGCAGGGGGATTTCATAGAGTTGGATGTCAAAGGCCTTGGATTTCAATCCGTTGTGGCATTTCAGACAGGTATCAATGCCCCAAAGGATGAATTTGAATTCGTCAGCAAAGCGAACGGGACTATCGGTGATTTTGCCACCTCTGAAAATGCGCCCGGCGACCTGAACCACGTTGAGGAAGGCATCCGTGCCGTTTGGATGCGCGAAAACCTTGCCCCTCAGGCAGTGACTAACGGCGGTTCGTTATTCAAAGTCACCCTGAGAGCGAAAGAGAACTTCTCCGACCTGAGCCAAGTGCTGACTTTGGACAAGTCAATTCTGGAAACCTATTTTTTGAACTCTGATGGGGGTTGCGTGACCGGTGCGAGCCTCGAAATCAGCGTCAACAACCTGAGCGGCGGTGAGCGGGACAACAGACAGTTGACAGGTAACGGGCCGAGGGCCGAGCAAAAAATCATTTGCCTGCCCAACCCGGCGAGCGACCAGTTGACCGTACTGTTCGATGCTGACCGAGATTTCGACGGCAACCTGCTCGTGCATGATATGCAGGGGCATTTGTTGCAGACCGTCGCGCAAAATTTTGTGAAAGGGCGCAACGTGGTCAACCTCAGCGGCTTTGCCAACCTGCCCGTGGGCGTGCTCAACATTTCCATCTTCGACGGGAAATCACTGCACACCGCCCGGGTGAGCAAACAATAAAATTCTAATTTTTAGAGCGGGTATTCGTCTCATGCGACGGATGCCCGCTATGGTTTTGCAAAAACTGAAAACTATGAAATTGCTCAGTCTCTTCTTTTTTTGTTCTGTTTTGTTAGCGTCCATATCCGCTCAAGATCAACCCGTGCAACTTTGGCAATCGGTCGAATATGTAAAATCCATCCAATTGAAATTGCCAACCATAGCGATTGACAAATACCTGAACACTTACATGCTCACCAATCAGACCGACGAACGTCCGCTTGGCGGTTTCACGCTGGTCAAGTACGACACATCTGGCAATTTGCTGTGGAAGCGAAATTCGCAACCGAGTTTCGCCGGAATCTTTTACGGCGGTTTCACGGTGGACAGCATGGGCAGCGTGTATGTCAGCGAAAACTACGATGGTGGGCTGCCGGGCTACGACGCAGATGCCATATTGGTCAAATACGCCCCGGACGGCACGAAAGCCTGGGAGGCCAACTTTGGCCTTGACCAATCGGGCGACAGTTATATCTACCACTCCGAAATCGACACCACAAACGGCAGGTTGATAACGCTGGGGATGAACTGGCACGACACCATACCCGATGAGAATTTCCTGTTCGTTCAGGCGGTTGACACCGCTGACGGCAGCGTGGTTTGGAGAACGGAAATCTCCGGCGTGTTCTACCCCCAGAATATGCGAGTCCAGCCTGGTCACATTCAACTGCTTTCCACACAGTACAGACCCGATAGCAAATATTTTGTGAACACGCTGGTTGATTTTGAGGGGAACGTCATCGCCCAGTACGAAAAACCCTATTCAGGTTATCAGATTGACTTTAACTATATCTCAAAAACAGGAGATGTAATTTTTGGCAACAGGGCTTTCGGGTACAACGTGACGAGGGTGGATGTACAGGGAGACACCTTGTGGGCTTATGAACACCCATTAAATTCAGGAACAAATAGAAACAGGGCTCTTTCCCTTGATGAGGATGATTCAAAAAATATCTATGTCACTGGTTCCGTAGAAGTTGCTGGGCTTTCTAACGAATTTGTTTCGACTAAATTTGACATCTCAGGGAATGTTATTTGGCAAAATATATATCATAGTGAAAGCGATAGCTTGATTGATTATGGGAATCATATCAGCATCATTGACGGAAAAGCGATTGTTTCTGGCGCGAGCCTCTTTGCCAATAACGATATTTTTGGCATGATTGTCATTTATGACAGACTTGGCGGAGAAGAATATACTATATTTGTTTCAAATGAAAATGTATTTTTAATTGATAAATCTTTGGGCTTGAAAAATAAGATATTTTATATAGGAGAGGGGTATCAATCGAATATAAATAACATGGTCGCGGTTACGGGGTGTTTTTTAATTCCTAAAATATCATCTTCGGTTGACGACGTTAAATACATAAATGCTATAAGTACCTTTCCGAATCCCACAGCAGATATGATTTTCGTATCAGATATTGACACAAATATTTTTTACGGAATATCCGTATGCGATATGACTGGAAAAGTAATAATGAACAGGAGTATAGAAAACGCGCAGGAAAAAATCTTATTGTCAGATTTTCCGTCCGGGGTTTATATCGTTTGCATTTATGGGAAGGACTTACAAATAAGCAAAAAAATAGTAAAAATTTAATGCGCTGACCTTTGCATGGTCGCCAATAGCCGCTATATGCGGCTACTGCGTCCATACCACCGTTCTCCAAATCCAGAAAAAAATAAAAATTACCCTATCACTGATGACCGAAAAATTGAAATTATTGTTTGTATGCACCATCAATCGGATGAGAAGTGCAACTGCTCAGGTAATTTATGAAAATGATGATAGATTTGAAGTGAAATCAGCGGGGACAGATAGAAATGCACGGATTGTTGTTGATAGGGAGTTGTTGGAATGGGCTGATGCGATAATTGTGATGGAAAAGTATCACAGAAATAAAATAAGGTCAAAATGCTGGACTCACTCCCCAAAACACCTTCCCCGAGCGAAAATCAGCCCATACTTTCTGATTGTTTTTAATCAACACCGCGTAGCGATCCGCCATTTTTTCCGGCATAAACACCCGCCCAAACGGCAGGTTGTATTGCCTCAGCACGTTGTTGTTGGCATCAAATCGATAACTGGTTTCGCTACATCTGCACCGATGGAATAAATTGCAAAGAAGTTGAATGTGACTATCAGCCAACGGAGGATGAACTGGTTTTTTCGTGCTACATCACTGCAGGCAAGACTAAAGTGGAGTTGCACAAAAAGGGTAATGAAATAAACAATTAAGGGTAGTTTTATCCCAGCAAACCAGGATAGTGTCCACTTCCTCACCCCTCATCCGGTCAAAATCATGCGCATCGTTATCATAGGCAACGGCATCGCAGGCACCAACGCAGCCCGCTATATCCGTAAACAATCTGACCATGAGGTGATCATGATCTCAGAGGAAACGTTGCAGCCTTTTTCACGCACAGCCCTGATGTATATTTACATGGGGCATCTCAAACAGGAAAACACCTGGATGTATGAGGACTGGTTTTGGGCAAAAAACCGAATCCAGCGTGTGCAGGCCCGTGTGGAAAAGGTGCTGACAGCCGACAAAACCTTGCTTTTACATACCGGCGAGCAACTGACATACGATCAATTGATTATCGCTACCGGCTCTAAACCGAACAAGTTTGGCTGGCCCGGACAGGATTTGCCCGGGGTACAGGGCTTGTACCATTTACAGGATCTGGCCACCATGGAACAATACAGCGCCGGCCTTCAGCACGCCATCATTGTTGGCGGCGGGTTGATCGGCATTGAAATGGCTGAAATGTTCCACTCGCGCCATATTCCGGTTACTTTTCTGGTGCGCGAAAGTAGTTTTTGGAATAGTGTGCTTCCGCCCGAAGAAAGCGAAATGATCAATCGCCATATCCGGGAACAGGGCATCGACCTGCGTTTATCCACAGAATTAAGCTCCATTCATGGCTCTGAACGCGTGGAAAGTATAGAAACAAATTCCGGCGAACGCATCCATTGCGGCTTTGTGGGCCTCACGGTGGGTGTGAGTCCTAATATTGACTTTTTGAAAGACAGCGGCATAGAAACCCGGCATGGCGTATTGGTAGATGAATATCTGCGCGCCTCGGCGCCTGATGTGTATGCCATTGGCGATTGCGCTCAATTGCGCGCACCGGGGCCGGGTCGGCGTGCCATTGAAGCCATTTGGTACACAGGGCGTATGATGGGTCAAACGGTGGCCCGGAATATCTGTGCCGAACCGGCGCCCTATCAACCCCGCCTTTGGTTCAACTCCGCCAAATTTTTTGATATTGAATATCAGGTTTATGGCGATATACCGGCGCAAACGCCGGAGGGCGTTACCTCGCTTTATTGGGAACATACAGACGGTAAAAAAGCTATTCGCATCAATTACGAAACGCACTCAGGGGCAGTCCGGGGCTTCAATCTAATGGGTGTTCGGTACCGACATGAGGTTTGCGAACGCTGGATTCTGGAAAAAAAGCACATTGAAATCGTTCTTTCCGAACTTTCTTCGGCCAATTTTGATCCCGAATTTTACGACCGTTACGAGTTGAATTTGGCAAAACAATACTACTCCCGCACCGAAAAAACGAACCATCATGTCAAAGCAATATGATCCATCCCTGGCTTTAGTGCAGGTTAATCATCTGAATACCGGTCAGAAAATATCGGCTGCGATAGGCAGCCTGGGTCTGGGCATCCTGCTCTTTGCATGGGCAGCGCAACAGGCGCCTATGCCGGGCATATGGCTGCCAACGGCACTGTTGAGCCTAACAGTGGGCGTATTAGGCTATGCGCATTTTACGTACAAGGACAGCCCGGCAGGCATTAAAAACAATGGCGTGATGTTCCACAGTCTGAGCAATCGCGGACTTTGGGCTTATGTGGCAGGGGTATTGCTCACGGGCTTTTATGTGTGCTTGTATTGGTACGCCGATTATCTGAAAGGATTAATCGCGTTGTTTGAGCCGCTCAGTCAATGGGCCAGGCATCGCCCTTCGGACCAGTGGTTTGTTTATGGCTCTCTGTACACCCTGGGCGTATTGATTTTAGGGGCGAAATTCATCTACAAATACCGGCATAATCGTTATCAGATTATACGCACGGTGTCGGTCATGTTTTTTCAGTTCGTATTTGCCTGGCTTGTTCCTGCCTGGATGCAAATGATGAACCAGCCGGAATTTTACTTCACCTATTTCTGGCCTTTGAAGTATGATTATCTGTTTCCTTCTACGGTTAATTGGCTCACCAATAGCACCCATTTAGGCGTGTTTCTTATTTTTTGGGGCGCTGTAATGACTTTTGTTGCCACCCCTGTGCTTACGTACTTTTTTGGCAAACGCTGGTACTGTTCCTGGGTTTGCGGTTGTGGCGCGTTGGCCGAAACGACCGGCGATTCGTTTCGTACGCTGAGTGATAAATCGCTGAGCGCCTGGAAAATAGAGCGTTATCTGATTTATAGCGTACTGGTATTCATTGTGTTGGTTACCATATTGCTTTGGGCAAATTCATACAAAGAAGGGGCTATTTTGGGCGAGTGGTCGCAAACAGCTTCCAAAACGTATTCTTTTCTGATTGGCTCTATATTTTCCGGAGTGATCGGCACGGGTTTTTATCCCATATTGGGCAACCGGTCCTGGTGTCGTTTCGGGTGTCCGCAGGCCGCTATTTTGGGTATTTTTCAAAAATATTTCTCGCGTTTTCGCATTACTACCAACGGCGGCCAGTGTATCAGTTGCGGCAATTGTTCTACCTACTGCGAAATGGGCATTGATGTAAAAGCCTATGCGCAGCGCGGGCAAGACATTGTGCGCGCCTCCTGCGTAGGTTGTGGGATTTGCTCGGCGGTATGCCCGCGCGGTGTACTGCGGCTTGAAAACGGGAGTGTGGATATTTTTGACCGGGGCAGTTTGGTGCGGAATGAGCATTGATGGGTGAGGTGGAAAGGATGGGTGGGGTAAAATTGCTGCAGGATGGTTTGGGGAATATTAGGTTTTCATGAAATAAAACCAGATAAGAGGCTTGGGTATTTGGGAGGAGGGAAATATTTTTGCTACTCATAAGTTCTAAAAGTAGTATTAGATTGTACTTACTTTTTTGCACAGAAACCATAAGTTCTAGAGTAACTGGCTTGATCTGTAGGCTACTTACCCACAACGGACGAATAAGTAAAAATTTAAAAGGTTACTTAGTAGTTAGTTGCGGGTAATCTATAGATGGCAGAAACGATACTGGATAAAACAGATCACCACATTGTCAAAACCGATCAATTTTATGAACCAAAATTATTACATCGCAATTGATAATCAACAGCAAGGACCTTTTACCCTTGATGAGCTGCGAGCTAAAGGCATCCAACGGGATACTTTAGTTTGGACAGAAGGTTTAGCTAATTGGACGAAGGCTGAGTACCTACCCTTCTTTAAAGATATCCTTAAAGCCGTTCCGCCACCTTTACCACGACAGGAAGTGAATTCTACGACTTTTCAAACACCACCACCACTACCCTCAACACCACCAATGAATGTTCACCAAGGAAAACACTTTGGTTATGAGTTGGCTCGTAGACGAGAGAGATTTTTTGCATCGATAACGGAAGCCATCATTATATATATTCCACTATTCATCATTTTTGGCAAAGAATTTCTTAATAGCGATGAAAAGATCACTTTAGCCTCAACAATAGCTGATGCTTTTTTTGCAGCAATAGGAGGAATTATATTGGGTGCTATTTTTTATCCGTTATGGAGTGGAAACTTAGGCCAAAAAATTTTCGGGCTTAAAGTTATCTCAGCTGAAGACGGGAGTGATTATAAAGAAGCAGGGAAAGGGGCCATCCGGGAGGCTTTGAAAGGTGCGCTTGGTACATTTATTATACCTGCAATTTGGTTACTTTGGGATGATAACCGACAAAACCTATATGACAAGGTAGTAAAAACCTATGTCGTAAAAAAAAAGCAGGGTCAGTAACGGGATTTTTCAGGAGTTGTCTTCTAACCGTTATGACTATTTTTTTTACTATAAGTTTATTGGGAGTAGGGACATTATATTTCTTCACAGATGGTATTCCCGCGATTTCAGACTTCATAGTCAACCAACTTCCAAAAGATATTGATAGAGAGCTTGGTAAAGCTGTCAAAGTTGAGGTTTTGAATAAGTATCGACTTGATGATGAAAAAACAGAAATAGCCAATGAGTTTTTTAGTGAGCTAAATATAGACAACAAAACAAAGGTTTACGTAATTAAGGCAAGTGAGTTCAATGCCTTTGCTACACCCGGAAACTATATCTTTTTGTTTGACAAGGTTTTTGAAAACATAAAGTCTTACCCAGAACTTTCAGCATTGTTGGCACATGAGTATGCGCATATACAAAATAGGCATGGTATCAGGAGACTTGCTCATGAACTTTCAAGAGATTTATTGACCGCTTTCATTTGGGATGATGATAAAGGTGTTGGAAAATTAGTAAAAAATGCAAATTTGATCCTGACACTTGGCAATTCAAGAGAATTTGAAACACAAGCAGATATCCAGGCGTTTCAACTTCTAAGAGATAAAAAAATTGATTCTAAAGGGCTTGTTGACTTGTTCAAGCTTATGGAAAAAATCGAAAGAAAAAATAGCAATAAAACTCCCTCATATTTAAGCACACATCCTGACGCTGAAGAACGACTTGATTTGATTCAAGATAGTATAAAAGAAAGTCCATATGACCATGATCATTTTGAGAAGTTAGAAGAGATATTTCAAAGACTGAACTACAAAGTGGATTTCAAATAACTCCGCCATCAATGCACTACTTTTCATAGCCGACTAAGCGCGGCCACCCAAGCAGTGCTCACGTTCGGTGCAAGAAAAGGAGGGGGTGATTGACAATTGCTTCAAATTGCTAAGAAAGAAATTCAAACTCAAAGGCATATTAATCATAGACCAAGCAACACTGAAAAACAAAATGCTCTACCTGTGCTAGCATAAAAGAATGGCTCCAATGATCAGGAATTTGTAGGCAAACATCAAAGTTCGGCGCTTGAGCGTGAGTAAAAAAGGGAGAGAGAACCTCAAGCATGGTAAAATCCGGTTTTTACCTCGCGCATACCGAGGTGCCTGAAAAAGAATGTCAGGGTTTGGACTGGGAGATTTCATCTTCCAACAACGATATAGATTGCTGTACGATAGCCACATATGGGTGTTGCGTTCCAAACACCCGCAAATTAATATCTAACGCTTTTTGAAAATAAGTTTTTGCGGCGAGGTAATCGCCTATTGTTTTACTAATGTAGGCGAGGCCATGATAACATCGGGCGACATTTGGATGCCCTTCCCCGAAATTTTTTAATTCACTAGCTAAAGCCAATTCTAAAAGTTCGCGGGCTTTTTCGGGTTCTCTCAGGTCAATATAAGCGTTAGCCAGGTTGTTTCGTTTGGCAGCGACTTCCGGATGCTCTTCACCGAAATTTTTCAAATCGCTGGCCAAAGCCAGTTGCAAAAGGTCGCGCGATTTTTCAGGTTCGTGTAGGTAGCGATAGATATGAGCTAGGAAGGAGCGGCCGGTGGCAACAGTGGGGTGCCACTCTCCAAAATTTTTCAGATCACTGGCCAAAGCCAACTCTAACAACTCGCGGGCTTTTTCATGCTGACCCAGATCGCTATAAATGTTGGCCATATTAGCTTGGTAACGGGCTATGGATGGATGCAGTGCCCCTAAATTTTTCAGGTCGCTCGCCAGCGCTAATTCTAAAAGTTTAAGCGCCTTTTCATGCTCACCTATCTCATTATAGAAATTGGCAAGATTGGCGCGGGAACGTGCCACGGTAGGATGGAGTTCTCCAAAATTTTTCAAATCACTGGCCAAAGCCAACTCTAAAAGTTCGCCAACCTTTTCATAATTGCCCATATTCCTGTAAATATTTGCGAGGTGACCTCTATGTATAGCAATCCTTGGGTCATGCTCCCCAAAAATTTTCAGATCAGTGGCTAAGGCCAAGACCGCGAGTTCGTGTGCTTTTGGGTATTCACCTAGTTTGACGTAAACGGAGGCTAAGTTGGCGCGACAACGCGAAACGTCTGCATGATCTTCCCCATGGATAGCCAAATCAATGGCTAGGGCTTTTTGGAAAAATTCAGCCCCTTTTTGATACAGACCCATATAGGAAAGAATTATGGCCGTATTATTCAGTAATACAGACACTTCTGCCCTGGCTTCTGCCTCTAAAACCAATAAAATGGCCTCCCCATAGGGTATAAATGGGAATTTATCTACCGGATTTTCTTTTGCCTCATCAATATTGAGCAAATCGGTCACTTCTTTTACCACCACTGCGCAATTTTCAGCATTAGGTCGAAGTCGTTCAACCACTACCTCCCGTACCATACGGTGCAAACTCCACGCATGGCCCTCTGCGCTCACCAGGCCATTTTTTTCCAGCAATAAACCCCGGCGGCGCAGACGCAACAATACTCCGCGCAAGTCAACGACGGCATCCTTCGGAATTTGAAAAAGGGTTTTTAGCAGCTCGATTTTTTGCGGGATACCAGGCAAAAGAGCGAAATAGCGCAGGTAGGTTTTGTCGTTGTTGCTCAAATGGCCAAGCTCCTCAAATATCTGGACTACAAAACTGTGGATTCGGGCGCGTTTGGTTTCATCGGGGTTACTGATGCGCCCGGTACCAACTGCAATTTGCAGGTTTTGGTGCCTAATATATTGTTCATGTACAAAAGAAGCGAGTTCGAGCAGGGTGTAGCCCGCTTCGCGTCCGGCCAAGGCGACCATGTGCAATAACAAGGTATGCAGGTCAAGATCGTGGATTACGGCGATTAAATTGGGGTCTTCAATTGCACCAGGCGGCGGGGCTGACTCATAATAGAGGCGACAGAACAGGTCGGCCGCATCGGCTTCAGGTAGTTCTTCGATAAAGATACGGACAGTTTGTTCAATTTCGTGACGTGAAGTGAGCAACAGTGCACATTTCCTGGGATCGAAGTTGGCAAAAAAAGTTGGGAGGTTGTCCGCATCCTCTAAATTGTCGAAAATCAACAAGATGCGACCAGGCAGGTTATGCAGGGCATGAAGAACGTGTGCAAAGCCAGCTGCTTCGTCGCCCGTACTCCGGGCTTGCTGCACCTGGGCCGCGATACCGAGGCTAAGCAGCAGGCGATCATCATTCAACACAGTACTTGCAAGACTACTGTTGACAAAAAAGCAGGCAACGTGTTGATAGGAAGCCTGAGTTGCGGACGCATGAGCATAGGCAAGCGCCGTGGTTGTCTTGCCGATGCCCCCGATACCCTGTACTAGAACTGCCCGGCCTTGCGTGGTGAGGGTATGGTGGATGCGGTCAAGCAGTTCGGTACGGCCGACAAACAATCCCGGGTGGGGTACGGCATTCAGGAAATGAGGGATAGCGGACATTAGGTTTTGATTAAGGTGAAAAGTTGATTCATTTGTTCATTCCGTTTAGGCATGGCGCACTTAGCGGTAATGTTGATGGGCAAATGTAGTAATACTTTATTTCCACCTCGTTAGGTCTTCCCGCACTAAAGGCGGGATACCAAAAGTTATAGCAAAAAAAGCGTCGAGGGAAAACCCCCCAATTGACCGTTCAAAAACACCAAAGCCGAAATTAAAGAAAAAGGCTGTATTTATTTCAGTACTAGATAAATAATAAAGCACCGAACATTGAATGGCGGAATGTTGTGCTAACCACGCCCTCTTCGCTCATGCTCAGGTTAAACCAACCCACCACACCGTAAACCCGCCCCTAATATCTCCATCACTAGGCCGAAATTTCATTTTTAATATATTGAAAACCAAAGCCTTATTTAGAATTTTGGCGAAGGTGTAATAAATGCCGGCAGTGGCTTTTTTGTAGGTTTGGGCTAAATATTAATCCCGTTTAAAACATTCGACCCAAAAACCAGTTTAATACCATTGGTATACCCAAACATGAGAAAACTAACCTTTGCGCTGCTTTATTTAGCAATGGCCTTGCAGGCCTCTGGCCAAATGCAGGGTATCCGGAGGGTCAGGGTACTTGATGCCCTGACCCGGGAACCCGTTGTAGCAGCCACGGTGGTGCTCGAAGGATTGCCCGGAGGATATGTGACCGATACGCTGGGCCGTTTTCAATTGCCTGAAAAACTCCTCGGACAACCCGAAACCGTTCGCATTCAAAGCATAGGATATAATTCCTGGACAGGCGCCCTGAACGATCCTTCCAAAGAGCAGGTAATATGGCTGGAGCCCTCCGAAACAGCCCTGAATACGGTGGTTGTAACCGCTACGATGAAAGAAGTATCCAAAGATGCTTCGCCCATTCCGGTGGAGGTGTACACTTCCCGGTTTTTCCAAAAAAATGCTACTGCCAACCTTTTTGAAGCGCTCACCATCATAAACGGCGTTCGCCCTCAGGTGAATTGTAATGTTTGTGGTACCGGCGATATCCAAATCAATGGCATGCCTGGCCCTTATACCATGATCACTATCGATGGCATGCCTATTGTAAGCGGCCTGGCTACGGTATACGGTTTGAGTGGCATCCCCAACGGCATGGTGGAGCGGATTGAAGTGGTGAAAGGCCCTGCCGGCACGCTCTATGGCTCGGAATCGGTAGGTGGCATGATCAACGTGATCACGAAAAACACCCTGACGGCGCCTCGGTTGTACGTAGACATGTTTGGAACAAGCATAGGAGAATCAAACCTGGAAACAGCATTGGCGGCTAAGGTTGGAAGGGCTAATACTTTATTGGGCGTCAATTATTTCCGATATCAAAACCCACTGGATATCAATGGTGATAATTTCACCGACATGGTACTGCAAAACCGGGTCTCCGTGTTCAACAAATGGAATTTCGACAGAAGAAATCATTACCTGGCCTCTGTTGCGGCACGCTATGTACATGAAAACCGCTGGGGTGGGGAAATGGATTGGGAACCCCGTTGGCGCGGTACTGACAGCATATACGGCGAAAGTATTTATACCAACCGGATGGAAGTGCTGGGACGTTATCAATTGCCACTGGCAAACCGCAGGGTAATGATGGATGCCTCCTGGAACCTGCACGATCAAAATTCAGTGTACGGGAATGTGCCTTATCTTGGCAGACAGCAAGTAGCTTTCGGGCAGCTAACCACCGATTTGCCCCTGGGTAAAAATCACGATGCCTTGTTGGGTGTAGCCCTGCGTCATACCTATTACGATGATAATACACCGGCCACTGCTGCGCCCGATGGTGAAGCGAACAACCCTTCCCGGATCTGGCTGCCGGGCATTTTCCTGCAGGATGATTGGGAGATCAATACGCGCAACTGCCTGGTGCTTGGTTTGCGTTACGATTACAATTCCGTGCACGGCAATATTCTGACGCCGCGTTTGAGCTGGAAATGGGCAAAAAACGCCCAACATGTTTTGCGATTTACCGCCGGATCAGGCTACCGGATAGCCAATATTTTTACGGAAGATCATGCAGCCCTGACGGGCGCACGAACCGTTGTCATTACAGAAAACCTCCGACCCGAGCGCTCCTGGAACGGCAATTTGAATTACACACGCAAATTCTTTCCCAAACGGGCGGGCTACATTGGCCTGGATGCTTCCCTGTTTTATACCTATTTCAGCAATCAGATACTGCCTGATTTCGACACCGATCCAAACCAAATCATTTACGACAATCTGGAAGGGCACGCTGTATCATCAGGAGCATCCGTTAATCTGGATATCAATTTTGTAAACGGGCTGAAGATCATCGCCGGCGCCACAGCTATGAATGTGTACCGGGTGGAAAATGGCGAACGGCTGACCCAACTTTATGCCCCACCGTTTTCGGGTACCTGGACGGTTACCTACCCTATTACCAAATGGGGTCTGACCCTGGATTATACCGGCAACCTGAACAGCCCGATGCGTCTGCCCATCCTGCCTAACGACTACCGCCCGGAATACTCGCCCTGGTTTTCGATACACAATGTGCAGATCACCAAGTCGTTCCAACGGGGCATACAGGTATATCTCGGCGTGAAAAACCTTTTTGGCTTTTTCCCAAGAGAAGACGTGATCATGCGCGCTTTCGATCCGTTCGACAAGCAGGTGGACATAAATAACCCGAACGGATACACCTTCGACCCTTCCTACAATTACGCACCGATACAACGGCAACGGGCACTGGTGGGATTGCGGTGGACGTTGAAGTGACGAATCCAGCATAAACTAATCTACAATCCCGCCTACTGACTGAAACATAAATGCCGTGGAAACGCTATCCTGCCGGATATCAAAACGCAAGTCTTCCAGTTCGGCGCCTATATAGCTCACGCCCTTTTTTTCAAGCAACTGGGCAATCCCCTGATTTGAGTTTTGCACGTTCAATACCATTATTGCGCAGATGCCATTGCCTTTAATACGGACCTGTATGGAAGGTATATGATTGTTTTCCTGGTAAGCGTGCATCCAATAGGTCAAAGCAGACCTGTCGATACTTGTCAATTGCTTTACCAATTCGTCTTTATAGGCTTTTTCATCCGGTGAAAACTGATCAAAAACAGGGTTATGATTGGTACAATCCGGGCTATCGCAGGAGGCCGTTGCCAGGAGGCAACATAACATTGCCAAGGTGAGGGTTCTGTATTTGTGCATAGCTGTAGTTTAGAACATGCTGGGACAGGAACGATTGAACGTTTGAATTCGTTACCCGGGCTCAACCAAGATTTGTGCACAGGTCCGGTAGTATGAAAAAACGGCCGTACTTTTGTCGCTCAATATCTCTCTTATTTTACCAATGGCTCTTCGCATCTGCCTCCCTTTTTTAGTCATCCTCTTCGGCTTTATGGCCTGCAAATCCGACCCTCCGCAAAAAACCATAGAAAAGCCCTTATCTGAGGGAGTGCCACCGGTGTCTTCTACTCCTGCGGAAGTACCCGCACCTCCATTCGTTCAGGAGGGCGTACTTGAATTCAGGGCGCCAGGCGGAGCCCAATCCAGCCTGCGTGTAGACATTGAAATTGCACACGATGTACAGGAACGTACCCAGGGACTCATGTGGCGCAAAAAAATGGAAGAAAAACAAGCCATGCTTTTTATCTTCGATTACTGCGAGCCGCAATCCTTCTGGATGCGCAACACCTACATTCCGCTGGACATCATTTATGTCAACGACCAGTTTGAGGTGGTCACTGTGTTAAAAAATGTACCGGTACTTAACGACCAACCCCGACCCTCCGGCAAACCAGCCCAATACGTGATCGAGGTCAATGCAGGCGTATCAGATAAGTTCAAAATTGTACCGGGAACCATAGTAGCCTGGCAGGATTATATATTCAACCGATCCTCCGGCCCATTTAAGGTGGATGCTTTCAAGTAATCACCCATCAACCCGCTGCGGGGGTCGTAAGACCCACGCAGGGTGCAACCCTACATAAACCCCATAAACAACCCGGAATAACATTCCGGAATACATAAACCCCAAAAACCTCATAAACAACCCGGAATATAATTCCGGGATACATAAAAGACCATAAACCAATAAAGAAACCGGGGATAGAAATGAGGGAAACAAGTCAAAAAAAAAA
>DLXL01000212.1 GCA_003448025.1 Saprospirales bacterium
CCTTCGTCCAGATCCAACAAGGTCCGACCGCTCTTTTCTGATGAATTGTTTGTATTTGGACGGTTACTGCTCAAACGTTCGTATTTCTGGCGGGCGGTTTCTTTGATGGTTTTGTCGTCGCCGGTGTAGTTTTCCAGGACAGATTCCAATGCTGCCTGAGCAGAAATTTTATCACCCTGGTCTGCATAGACATCAGACAACACGATCAGGTTTCGGGCAATCCAGTCGTCGTAACCCGCACTGGCTTTATTGGCCTCGGAAATCATCTCCTCTGCATCGGCATACTTGCGTTGTTTGTAAAGTATCTGGGTCAGATAATGATAGGACTCTGCCATCAATGCCGAAGTGCTGTTTTCTGTTACGGATTGTAAAGCCGGATATGCTTTGGTAAATTCACCCTTGTCATACGCCATCTTGCCGGAATAAAAGTTGGCGATGGCCAACTGTTCCTGATTAGCAAGTTTATTACGGTTAATCTTATTGGCATATTCTGTTACTGCAACGGAATTATTAGTACGGTACGCAGCTTGCAAGGCAACCAGTTGTGCCTCAAAACGTGCGTTTTCAGTAACCGCAGCATCTTCCCATTTACGCGCATATTCAAACGCCTGACCGTAATCTTTGGTGGTGTTTAATGCAATCAAAGATGCCTTTTCTGCTGCTTTAGGGTAGTATTTACTGTTGCCTTTTCCAATCACAGCAGCATAATCTTTTTGCGCTTTTTCGAATTGCTTTTGGGCTGCATAGCTTTCACCACGCAGGTAATTGGCCGCCAGAATATTACTGCCGGTAGGGTATTTGGCCAGATAGTTGGTGAACAACTCAATGGCACGGTCATATCTGCCCTGGTTATATTGATATTCCGCAGATTCAAAGGCGGTTGCCTCCCCGCTGCTGCCCTGGCCGGGTTTCATACCACCACAATTTGGAACGGTCTCAATAAACCGGTTGTATCCTTCCGGATCACCCAGGTCTTTTACATAAATTTCACGCAGTGCATCCAGAGCCTGTTTGCATTCCTCAGGCTCCGGATTTCCGGCGAATACCTGTTTGTAATAATCAATAGCCACACGACTGCTTCCCTGGTTCACAGAGATCAGACCCAGCTTCAGCAAGGAGGGTGTTACCAGAGTGCTTTTTCCCCTGAAATCAGAAACGATACGCTTAAAAGGAGGTATCGCCTTGTCGTAACGGTCCATTTCAAAATACGTATCGCCCAACTGGAACAGCGCCTCGTCGGTATAACGGCTGTTGGGATAATCTTCCACCAGGCTTTCAAGAGCAATGGCTTTGTCCTGATAGTCGCCCTGAAGTCCTTTTATGATCGCTTTTTGAAACAACGCATACTCAAAACCTTCATATTTTTTCTTGATCGCTTCGTCATACATCACTACTGCATCTGAGTACTGCTTGTTTTTGAAATAACAGTCGCCAGCGCGTAAAACGGCGTCTCCAAGCACGGCGGAACGGATTTGTTCGTTTTTTGAATTGCTCTTTTTGAGGCCATCCACGGCAGCCCTGAAATTGGTGAGCGCAGATTTGTAGTCTTTTAACTTGAGATGGTTGTATCCCTGAATGTAATTGCACATATGCAAACTACTTTCCTCAGGTAATTCCGCTGCATATGGCTTGGCTGCATTGAAGTAGCTGCTCATATGAGTTTTGCTGATGTTGTATTCACCGGCATCGTGAGCAATGCTGCCCAGCCAGAAAGAACATAGCGTGGCCGTTTTTTTATTTATGGGGAACTCCATCGACTTATTGAAATAGCGACGAGCCTCATCTTTTTGGTTGTTCTGGTACAACTGCAAGCCACGCAAATAGGTAACCTGCTGGTAGGTTGCATCCAGTTTGGGTGTCCTGTTTTTTACGTTTTCCAAACTGGAAACGGCACGGTCATAGTCTCGCGTGTTCAAAAAGATTTCGCTCATCAGAGCCTGCCCGTCTTCGTAATGCTTCGAGTTGGGGTTTAGGCGCTGCAAAGCTTCGATGGCATCTCTGTCATATTTTAATTCATAACTCAACTTGGCATAGTTGATCAATGCGTCCTCCTTCACTACTTTGTCGTAGTTCATGCTTGCAGCCTGACCAAAAGCATTACGCGCATTGAATTTGTTGTTTTTCTCCTTGACACGCAGGTAGCAGTCGCCCAGATGGTACAAACCATTCTGACCCAACAGACTGTCCTGTTTAGTCAGTGCTTCAAAATTCTGAATAGCTTGCTTGTATTGCCCGGTTTGATACTGAGCATATCCCAGTTGATAGTAATCCGCCGGACGAAGTGGCGCACCATTTTTGGCGGCAAATTCAAGGAACGGCAATGCGCTTTTGAAATCGCCTTTTTCGTAATGGGCCTGACCCACTAATTGATTGATTTCCGCACGATTTTTAGTGTTGGAATCCTTTGCTTTTGGTGTGCCGTAGGTAATGACCTTGTCGTAGTTTTTCTGTGCCGCATAGATTTGCGTCAGGTAATAAGGAACAACAGATTTGTATTTTTCCGATTGTTCCGCACGGGTAAAGGATTTGGCAGCATCCTCATATCGGCCTTCAAAAAAGGAACAGCAACCGTAATAATAGTTGGCTTGTTCGTAGAACTGACTGCGGGTATTATCCTTCAAGGGCATAAATGCCGTTTTTGCCAGTCCGAATTTTTTGGTTACGAAGTATGCATAACCTGTTTTAAAGCGGATCTCATCCCGGGTGGCACCGGAGCCTTCCGGCGCCAGATCATAGTAAGTGAGCGCTTTTTCGTATTCCTTGCGGTTGAAATAATAGTCGCCTATTTCCAGTGCTGCCTGGCTTGCAACCGGGGAGGGTGAGTTTTCCCGCAGGAAGTCCAGTACGAGTTTTTCCGCTTCAGGTTGACCCAGGCGTACGGCACATTTAGCATGGTACAATTCGGCATCTGTTTTGACTGCCTTCCAGTCAGGTTCATTGACCGGTCGCAACAGATCCATGGCATTGCGGAATTCTTTTTGAGCAATGCCATACAAGCTTTGGTTAAAGAAGTCTACCCCGCGCTTGTACGCAAGGTTTGCTTCATTGAAGACTGCCGTTTCCTGTGCAGGAAGTACAAAGGCAGTGAGCAGAAGAAGGAGAGCAGGAATGCTTTTCCGAAGGAACATGATGGAAAGGTGTGGTTTTGGATTTGTTTTAATCAGAATGGGTGGTCAAAGCATAAATGCCGTAAGGCAAGGATCTCAAAAAAATACACAAGGCACCAAACGAAGCAGCTGAGTGATAATCGTTAATAATCCGGTTTTTTTGGGAAATTTTAACAGCGCAAGGTACACTGACAATACTGCAGATCATTCGTTTTATGATTTAAAACGTTGAAACACACTGCGAAAATATAGATTGACCCTTAATACTGAAAAAAAGAGTGATATTCTAATCGATCAGTAGCCAGGGAAAATGTTGCGAAATCAAAAAAGCTTGTCTGGAACCAGATGTTCCATTTTGCGTTAGAGGTATACTATATTTGCCCATTCTGTTCAGAATGATCGTGATTTAACGCTGTTCAATATGAAAATAGAACAAATTTACACCGGTTGCCTTGCTCAGGGCGCTTATTACATCGTTTCAGAAGGTGAAGCGGTGGTGATCGATCCACTCCGCGAAGTGGAACCGTATTTACATAAAGCCCAAAAAGATGGAGCTGAGATCAAATATGTGCTGGAAACACATTTTCATGCTGACTTCGTGAGCGGGCACCTTGATCTTTCCCGGAAAACGGGCGCCCCAATCGTGTATGGTCCTAACGCCAATCCGGATTTCGATGCCCATATTGCGAAGGATGGCGAGGTTCTTCAGGTAGGAAAAATGAGCATAAAAGTGCTGCATACCCCGGGCCATACCATGGAGAGCACTTGCTATTTGTTGCGCGATGAACATGGAAAGGATATAGCACTTTTTAGTGGAGACACCCTTTTCATAGGGGATGTGGGAAGACCTGACCTGGCGCAAAAAGCGGCGCACATGACACAGGAGCAGTTGGCAGAAACACTATTCGACTCACTGAGAAACAAAATTATGCCGCTTTCTGACCACATCACCGTGTATCCTGCCCATGGCGCAGGATCTGCCTGTGGCAAAAATATGAGTAAGGAAACCTCGGATTCATTAGGGCATCAAAAACAGGTGAACTATGCATTGCGGGCGGATATGACCAAAGCTGAATTCGTTCAGGAAGTAACCGATGGATTAATGCCACCTCCGGCCTATTTCCCGCTTAATGTGGCTATGAATAAACAGGGGTATGATTCCATTGATGAGGTGATGCAACGAGGTTCCCAACCACTGTCACCCCGCGCGTTTGAAGCAGCCGCCAATGAAACAAATGCGTTACTGCTGGATACACGGGCGCCCCAAACCTTCGCTAAAGGGTTTATTCCCAATAGCATCAATATTGGTCTTGACGGAAGCTTTGCTCCATGGGTGGGCGCCATGATCCCCGATGTTAAACAACAAATCCTGCTCATCACAGAACCCGATAGAGCCAGTGAAACGGTGATGCGCCTGGCTAGGGTAGGGTACGATCATTGTATTGGGTATTTGGAAGGCGGTTTTGATGCCTGGAAAGAAGAGGGACGTGAGGTAGATCAGATTGAGTCCATCTCTGCAGAAGCGTTAGCAGATAGAATGGCTTCAGGTAATGCTGAAAACATTCTGGACGTACGCAAACCAGGAGAATTCGACGCAGAACATCTGCCGGAAGCAGAAACGGCGCCACTGGATTTCCTCAACGACAGTATGCTCTTGATTGATCGTAAAAAGACGTACCATGTGCACTGTGCAGGTGGGTACCGGTCCATGATCTTTATCTCTGCTTTGCGCGCTCGTGGGTACAATAACCTCATTGATGTGGCCGGAGGTTTCGCAGCGATGAAAAAGAGTGGATTGTTTCAAACTACGGAATTTGTTTGCTCAGGTAAATGACGCCTGCAACGTTCGCTGCAGTATTTAACCTCATTCCAAACTTTTTCCCATTTTTTACGCCAGCTAAATGGCCTTCCGCAAACAGCACAGGCTTTTTGCGGAAGGTTTTCCTTTTTAACCTGCTTGTTTCCTGATTTCATTCCGAACTATAACGACGGTTAAGCAATGGACGAAAGATATTGATTCCCTTTGCCATTAAACCGGAATAACTTCAATTGGCTGGTCGGGCTTGGCATAGCTTAACCTGGCCAAACGTTTGGTGCTATGATAGCTGTCGAGTCCGCTGCAAGTGAGTGAGCCTGCACCCTCCAGGTCTAAAAAACCGTCTTGTTGGAGGATGTTATCCGGAATCCATACCTCCTGAATCTGACCAATGATCAGGATGGTTCCATTCAATGCAAGATTGATCTTTTCTTTTAATACCATGCTGAATTGCACCTGGCTTTCCTTGACAAAGGGCGCTGGAAATCCCTCTCGAATGTCCGGGGTCAAACCCGTAGCATCAAATTCTGAAATGTGCGCCGGATAACGAGCCGAAGTTTGGTGCGCCTTTTTATAGTTGGCTTCATTCAAATGATTGATGGTATAACAGCCGGTAGATTCAATATTCGAAAGGGTGTGGCGCTCAACGGAATCCGGTCGAAAAATTAGTCCGCACAAGGGAGGATTAGCGCCAATATGGAACAATGAATTGAATATAGCCAGGTTTGTGTCCCCGGATTCATTCGCAGTTCCCACAAGCACCACACTTTTGAAGCCGCCTAAACTATTGATGAAAGCCGCACGAAAGCGTTGTTCCATCTGACTGATATCTGTACTGGAAAAATGATTCATAATATTGATTTAGTGCTTACATAATCCGGATAGAAGACATTCCTCCGTCAACAGGAAGGATTTGCCCGGTAATCCAGGAGGACTCATCCCCCAATAAAAACCGAACAGCAGCAGCGATGTCATTCGGTTGACCGATTCTGCGAAGGGGATGGCGCTTGTCGCTGGCCTCCAGCTTTTCAGGACTATTGATGAGTTTTTCTGCAAGAGGAGTGGCCGTTAGAGAAGGTGCAACCACATTCACCCGAATAGAAGGAGCCAATTCTGCAGCCAGTGATTTAGCTAATCCCTCTATGGCGCCTTTGGCCATGGCAATGGAAGCATGAAAACCCATACCCTGTGCCACCGCAACCGTACTCAGCAATACAACAGATGCCGGAGCGCTTGCAGCTTTTAAATTCGGCAGGTATTGTTGAATACTGGTTGCCGCACCCAGGGCATTTATGTGAAAATCCTGTATAAACTCCTGCTCCGTAATTCTGGCAAAAGGCTTGAGAATGATGGTGCCGGGAAAATAAACCAACCCGTCAATAGGCCCCTCGATAGCAGGTAAATGGGCCCTGCTATACGACTCTACCTGAAAGAACTGCTGAAAATCAGGATTATTTCCTGTACGGGTAGATATCCCAGTCACCTCATGGCGCTGCTGTTGCAACAACTCATTTGTTGCTTTGGCTATGGCACTGGATGCGCCAAGGAGCAAGATTCTTTTTTGCATGATATTAAACGGCAAAAGTTGAAAGCTAATAACCCATTATTGAGGACCTGGTTCAAGAAAGGGTGTTTAATAGAAATTAAAAAAAAATAAAAATAACGCAAAATGTTTTACAATATAAAACAAGTTGTTTTATATTTGTCCTGAAAAACATCAAACAGCCCGAATAGATTTTGATAAATCTTTGAAATTCTTTGAGTTAACTCAGGTAACAACAAAATCTCCCGGCTATGAACTGGAAATTTTTAAAAACAAATTGGTTCTATCTTGCTCTTGGTTTCCTGGCAATATGCTACGGAATACGCAAGTTCCCTCAACTAAATCCCTTTCATCAACCGGATGTGAAAGGGAAAATTAAGCTGTCTGATGGTCAAAGTGAAGCTAAAAAAGGCGCTGCTTTGCTAGGCTTTGTCCCGGATATAGCTGACAAGCATTCTCCTGATGCGGAAGAAATCACGCAGGCGAATGCAGAGGCTTTTTTAAAACGCTTCGCTAATGTAGCGGTTAGTGAACGCAAAAAGTTCGGTATCCCGGTTTCTGTGATCCTTGCAGCAGCCTATGTCAACAGCAAGGCAGGCAAAAATGAGGCAGCGATGAAAGCGAAAAACTATTTTGCCATACCATGTACAGATGAATGGGAAGGCGAAACCACCCAAATCTCCGGGAATTGCTTCCGGGAATATGAATCTGCCTGGGCAAGTTTCCGCGATTTCAGTATTTATCTTAGTAGTCAGGAGTGGTTTGGAGCGCTCAAAAAATCGGCAGGCAAAGATTGGCGCATATGGGTCAAAAAGCTTGGTAAGGAGGATATTTCACAAACCGATAAAATGGTCAGTATCATTGAGCAGTTCGACCTCCAGGAACTTGATTGAATAAGGAGGGTGTCTGAAAAGTAATTTTTACCGCAGAGGCAGAAAGACGCAGAGGTGTAAACAGTTGATTTTCAAGTTCTCTGTGTCTCTCCGTCTCTGCGGTAAAAATAAAAAAGCGACTTGTGAGACAGCCTCATTATTCAAACACCTGCAAACTGCTGTTATTATTGGAAACAATCACCCGGTGTTTCCCATTGGCTCCTTTAAGCAGCACCATGTCACGGGCCTCTTTTGGCGCCCAAAAGCCGGTCTGAACATTTTCCTGCCAGGCAAACTGACCATTTCCTTTGCCTAGCAATAATACGCCGGCGCCGGCATCACAAGGGTTGGTTTCTACTTCAAAGCCGTATTTATTGCCTGCCATCAAAATGTCTGTTAAACCATCCTGATTAAAATCATGGCAAATGATTCCCTGAACCGGTGACACCTGAGCCTGAATCGGCAAACTATGTCTTACAAACTTCCCACCCTGGTTTTCCCACCAACACGTTTCCAGGTCATAAACAGTCAGTTGAAAACTTTCTTTCAGCGCAGAAGCGTCCCATAAATCAAACACGGTAGCCCTTGAATAATCACGCGCAAACAGAAACTTTTTCTTTAAAGACGGAATCTGCTTCACGATCACTTCCTTTTGGGGCAGGGGATAGGGTTTCCCGTTCTCATACATCGAAAGGATGGGATCCAAAGTGCCATTGTTATCGAAATCCTTGGCAAAGCATTGAAAAGGGGCGTCCTTGCCTGCTACATATCGGGTATTTAAGCCAAGATTCCCGGTCACCAGATCTAGGTCGCCATCTCCATCGAGGTCTGCTATGGCCACTTTATTCCAAAGCCCGTTAGACTGGCTGAAACCCGATTGATCTGAAATATTCACAAGTTTACCTTGTTGTAATCGAAATACCGTAACCGGCATCCACTCTCCAACCACTACCAGCTCCTTTTGTCCATCTCCATTCAAATCTGCCCATTGAAGATCTGTAACCATCCCGCATCGCTCGAAATCGCCGGCAACCTGGGTAGTCACATCTGTAAACCTTCCATTATTGTTTTGTAACACCACACTGCGGGGCGTTAACGGCCACTTTTTAGGCGAAACTCTGCCACCTATAAACAAGTCCGGATCTCCGTCACCATCATAATCATGCGATGCCACACGCAAGCCAACTTCTTTAAATGGAGGCATGGCATCATCAGATTTTACAAAATTGCCTTTGCCATCATTCAAATATAACCTGCATTGAAACGTGATATCAGGCATATTACTTTCAGCCCCTCCACTCAGAACGATCAAGTCCAGATCACCATCCTGATCGGCATCGAAAAAGTGACCGCCATGGTCTTCATAACGCTTATCGGCTTTAAACACGGCCTCTGAACTGGACCGGAAGGTGCCGTTTGCACTTTGAAGGAACACTGCCCCTGGTTCATTAAAGGAATTGCCCACAAAAAAATCGTCTAACCCATCACCGTTTACATCTCCTTTAGTCATGATCGGCCCAAGGTCAGTCACTGTCCACGGACTTAACAACCAGGTTTCAAAATCAAGGAAGGGGTTTTCCAGATGTTTGAAATTCAGCCCCACACTTTCAGCCTTTTTTTCCGACAACAGGGTGCTTCCGGAAAAAGGTGGAACCAGGTGTGCAACATACCCTGTGGCATCTGTCCATTTCAATTGCAATCTTTGATTGGCAGGAACATTAAGCATGGTTTGCGGTTTGCCATCTGGCCAGCGTACCGTCAATTTGTCTATCTGCCCTGCCTGACCCAAGCCAAAGTGTATCAAGTGCTCCACGGAGGAGTAAATGCCGTGATTGGGGTTCAGTTCCTGATATTGTTTAATGCCTTGATATTCAATCAATACAGAAGCACCAACCGCAAAAGGATTGGCCGGGCTACCTTGAAGCCTGGCTTGAAGGTAATTGCCTTTATTTTGCTCCCGGGTCAGGTTTTTATACAAAAAAGAAGGGTGATCCAGGTTGTTCACTACCAGATCCAAATCACCATCTGCATCCAGATCTGCCCAGGCAGCGCCGTTCGACCAGGACCCGGGCATAGTCATCCAATCTCCACTTTTATCTTCAAATTGCCAGTTGCCTTTGTTTTGAAACACAAAATTGCGTACCTTATATTCCGGGATTTGGTTAACATATGGAATCAGGTCAATGGCTTTTTTAGCGCGGATCTTGTTGGCCTCAGGTATGATAAAATTCACGAAATCATGGTTGGTCACATCTCTTCGGTAGCCATTCGCAATATGGATATCCTTAAGGCCGTCATTATTGAGGTCTGCAATCAGGCAACTCCAGGACCAATCTGTTTTATAAATACCTGCCAGGCAAGCAATATCACTAAAGGTGCCATTCCCATTGTTACGCTGCAATACATTACGGGTAACCGGCCGTACAAACCCGTTACGAACCATCGTAAGATAGCGACTCAATGTATTCGTGTAATTCAACGCTTTTTGCCGTTGAAGGGTAGCTGGATGCATATCTACGGTCAGTATATCCACCCTGCCATCATTGTCAAAATCAGACACATCCGATCCCATAGTACTCATGGATGTATGCTGAAGGGATTGGCGAAGTTGATCAGTAAAGCCTCCTTTCTTGTTATTAATGAATAGGTTATCTGGTTGAATAAAGTCGTTTCCAACGTAAATGTCCGGCCATCCATCTCCATTGAAATCTGTAGCAGATACACTTAAGCCAAACCCGAAATTTTGAATACCTGCCTGTTTGGAAACATTGACGAATTTTCCGTTTTGGTTCTCGTAAAGTACATCAGAATCAAATTCTGCCTTTGGATCAAAATCCGGCATGGTGGTCTTGCCATCCGGACCATATTTCAAGGTTATCTTGTTGGCATGAGCCAGATCATTGGGGTGATTGATCAGATAGCAGTCCAGGTCTCCATCCATATCGTAATCAAAAAAACTGGCTCCGGAACAAGGCCCCTTGTCAGCAAGTCCATAGGCTGCTGCCTGTTCGGAAAAGGTGGGTTCTCCGCCCGGAGCACATTGATTGTTGATGAACAACTGCGCAACCCGGTTATGGGGATCTGGGTGGGTCCTGCAAACATATAGGTCCAGCCAACCATCAGCGTTAACATCAACAGCCGTTGCGGAAGGCTCAAATCCTTCTTCACTTCCCACGCCCGAAGAATCTGTGATGTCTTTAAACTTGAAATTACCCAGATTCAGGTATAAGCGGTTTTTGCCGTTTGAACATACGAAATACAGGTCCGGCAACCCGTCATTGTTCACATCAGCAACTGCGACCCCACCACCGTTAAAAGTATTGGGATTTGAAACGATATTGTTAGCGCTGTCTTCAATGATTTGATTCTGAAAATCAATTCCAGTCTCCTCTGGGGCCATCAGCATTAATATGGGATCAGAGGCGGTAAGCGTGGGTTCCGAGCCGGACTCAAGATCCAGGTCCACGTTGTTGGGATCGCTTCCGGCCCCATTTGGCCCTAAAAACCAGTAAACAACCGTTGCCAGCACCAATGCCGCCAACCCAATCAGCAAGTATTTCTTTAGATTTCCTGACCTGTTTCCGGGTTGTTTGGAAGCAGGCATGCCACCAAGTTTGGGTTTCTTATTCATGAAATCAAACGTTTAGGCCTTAGTATTGGTAAAGTTGTAAAGGCGCATTGTTGTTAGCAACGAGTAGAAGGGATTTGCCTCCGGCACTTTTTAGGAAAGCAAGATCACGAGCTTCAAGCATTGCCCAAAAGCCTGTTTCAGTATTATCTATCCAGCTGAATTGACCGTTTCCATCTCCGCTTAAAAAAACGCCATTTCCAGCGTTACATGGGTTGGTTTCTACTTCCAATCCATATCTGTTGCCTGCCATAAGAATGTCGATCTTTCCGTCTTTGTTGAAGTCATGACAGATGATTCCGTTTACCGGAGCCATTTGTGCCTGTAATGGAAATGTTTTTTGAACAAACTTGCCGCCGGTGTTTTCCCACCAACAAGTGGAAAAAGTGTTCATTTTTAGGGTAAGACCTTCGTTTAAATCCTTTTTAGACCTAATGTACCAGATTTCAGCTTTGGCGTAATCTTTACTGTAAAGGAATTTCTTCTTGAGAACCGGCATTTGTTTTACCAATACTTCCTTTTGCATCAAGGGATATACTTTGCCGTTTTCAGAATACGACACGATTGGATCCAGGGTGCCATTGTTGTCAAAATCCTTGGCAAAACAATAAAACGGGGCCTCCACAGATGCAGTAAAGCGGGTATTTAATCCAAGGTTGCCGGTCACCAAATCCATATCTCCATCTCCATCCAGATCCGAAAGTTCCAAACAGTTCCAAAATCCATTGGATCCACTGAATCCAAATTGATCGGTCACATTCACAAGCTTGCTGTTTTTCCATTGGAAAACGGATACCGGCATCCATTCCCCAACCACAATCAGCTCTTTTTGTCCGTCTTTATTCAGGTCTTCCCAGGCCAGATCAGTGACCATTCCGCAGCGCTCAAAATCACCTGCCACCTGAGTTGTAACATCTGTGAATTTGCCGCCATTATTCTGCAATACGGAACTTCTGGGTGTTAAGGGCCAGTTTTTTGGCGTTATCCGACCACCGATAAATAAATCCTGATCCCCA
>DLXL01000446.1 GCA_003448025.1 Saprospirales bacterium
CATTCTCCGGAATATAACCTTTTGCAAGCAGGATATCCTGGCATTCAAACCGGATGCACTGGTGTTGATTGATTATCCGGGTTTTAACCTCCGGATAGCCAAATGGGCCAAAGCGCAAGGGATCAGGGTGATTTACTACATCTCCCCGCAACTTTGGGCCTGGCATGCTTCCCGGGCAAAGGCTATAAAACGGGATGTGGATAAATTGCTGGTGATTTTGCCTTTTGAAAAGTCCTTTTTCAAGGGCTATGGTATTGAGGCGGAGTTTGTTGGACACCCATTGCTGGATGCGTTGAAAGATCTTCCTGCAGCTGCCCCGGCAGACGAGTCAAAACCCACCATCGCCCTGCTTCCCGGAAGTCGGAAACAAGAGGTAAGCAGGATATTGCCCGTTATGCTGGAAGCAACCCTTGCATTCCCCAATCATCGTTTTGTGGTAGCGGGGGCATCCAGTTTGCCTGAATCGTATTATCAGGACTACCTGAAGGACTTTCCGTCGGTTTCTCTGGAAAAGGGAAACACCTATAGTATCCTCCAACGCTCCGTGGCCGCGTTGGTTAAATCAGGAACTTCAACCCTCGAAACAGCCCTCCTGGATGTGCCGCAGGTGGTTTGCTATGCCGGCAATCCGATATCCTACCAGATTGCCAAACGACTGGTAAAGGTTAAGTATATCTCGCTGGTTAACCTGATTGTAGACCGACCACTGGTGCGGGAGCTTATCCAACACGAGCTTACCCCGGAAAACGCTACCACAGCCTTACAGGATATCCTTCAGCCTGAAAAAGCGGCTGAAATCAAGGCCGGATACGCCGAATTGCGCCATCAGTTGGGCGATGGAGGAGCGTCTCAACGTGCAGCAAGGGTGATTCTGGATTCGCTGCGCCAAAAGTGACCACATAAAAATCCCGCAGACAGCGCAACCGAAATCTGATAATCAACGCTTTGGGCGTATATCATCGGTCAATTTGCGCTATCTGCGGGAAAATCAGGTTTGGCCATTAGACGTTTGTCTAATCGTCCTTCTACCTACTTACACTTATTTCTGCACCACAAACTTCTTCGTCAGGGTACCCTCAGCGGTAGCAATACGCGCCAGGTAAGTGCCTGAGCTCAGCTGTGGCAGACGGTATTGAAGGGTTTCTTTACTCAAGCCCTCGCGGTCTTCCACATGAATCACCCGGCCGCTGATGTCAGCAATGGTGATAGTAGCATCTGTAGGCTGTTCAAATTCAATTCCCAACTGGATCATATCCTTAACCGGATTGGGGAATACGTTAATCGTATTCGCTGGCAATGCCTGCTCGTCCGTTGTAGATACAAGACTGATTCTCAATCGCAATAAAGCATTTACATCACCCCCGAAACCAAACGGATTCCAGTCGGTATTGAAAATGAAAGTGGATGGGAAGTAATAGTAAACATCATCGTTAAACGCATGGAAAACAGCAGCGTTATCACCAGAGTATTCCACTGCCAACAAGTAACGCGTATTTGGCTCCAGTACCACGCCTGGCAGACCAGTGTTCAGGTCGGCAATATCGATGGTTTGCAAGGAGTAGCCCTCTACATCGTCAGGTGCTTCGTAACTGGCAATTCCCAGCCATTCTGTACTGGACGACAAGATGCTTGAAACATCAAAATCAGAAAAATCAGGAGCTACATCGTTATTCACCTTGAACAAATAGATCGCAGCTTCAACATTGGCAATCGGATATTCATCTTCATTGGTGGTGAAGGCAAATTCTGCCTGGGTTGCTTTATATTTGTCAAATTCGCCAGCCCCCATGCGGTACAGGTTGGCTACAGCCCAGTCGCCGCCTGCACTTGGGCGATAACCTTGTTCCGGGCCATTTTCTTTAGAAAAAATGTCGTTTGTAACCACGAACGGGCTTTCACGCTGGTTGTCCAACGGGCGCTGATCCAGGGAGTCGGAGGTCAGCGTGTAGCCAATGAGGTAAACGCCGCTGGCCAGTTCAGGTGCATACAGACCCGGGAAAAGAAAGGCACTGTCCTGCACTCCGGCAGCCAATTCAGGTATGGTAATAGATTGGGTATGCAATGTTGCGCCACCGTCTTCTTTTACATAGGCTGTAACCACAATATTGGTTTGCGGATTCAGGCCGTTATTGTTCAGGTTGACCTCAAATGCAAAGGTGTCGTTGGCAATTTGGGATTCCGGAGTGCCAAAGCTGGATACCGGATAGAAAAAGGCGCTGATGGCCAGGTCGTTGCGTGGGGATGGGTTTTCGCCATATAGTTCTATGTCGTCAATACTCCACATGTATTCCCAGTTGCCGGTCCATTGCCATTGCAGGTACACCGTGGCTGCATTAGCTGCGGTGGCAGAAATATCAATGATCGGAATTTCCGGATTTTGAGACCAACGCACGGTGGTGGTTAAGCCACTGAACACCTGATATTCTGTCCAGTTGGTTCCATTGGTGCTTACGCGCAATACCGCATTGGCATCAGCCCCCAAATCGTAAACGCCAATATGCGTTTGGAAAGTGATGAATACCTCGTTTTTACCGCTGCAGTCCAATGCAGTGGTGGTGAGGCGCGAAATGTGTGGAGTGGGCAAGCCGCCCGGATCGTCAGAGTCCAATACCATGAATCCGGTGCTGGCTGTAGTGGCGTTAAAGGGTTGCTGGCCATTGATAGCGTCATCAAATGGCTGAGAACAGCCAGGGTCTCCATCACCCAGTAGTGGATTAGCGCACCAGGTCCAAAGAACATTTTGGTTAGTTGCATCTGTGGTAGTCCAGCCGGCTGGTTGGCCATTGGTGAAGTTTTCAGACCAGAATGGTGTTGGAAGTTGGGCTTTAACAGCTCCGGTAAGCAGGATTGCTGCTAAAAGTAGAAAATTGCGACGTAAAAATTGTTGCATGGGAAGTTTGATTTAGTAAAAAAGCAGGACAATGCCCCTTCAGGCAAAAGTCCTGCTTTTTTTGAAATGTTGAAAAGAAATAAAGCCTTTGGCTAATCAACGTCAGGTATTTTACCGAATCACCAGTTTTCGGCTTACCATTCCACGGGTGTTTTGCAGGGTTAGCGTGTAGTTGCCTTCAGGAAGCATTTGTTTTTCAATCAAAACAGAGGTGCCTCGCAAGTCGGTGTAATGTCTTACTGTTCTGCCCAACATGTCCATCAATTGCAGTTGCATGGGCTCTCCGGAAGGGTTGTCGAAATATACCGAAGTGCTTTCACGCATAGGATTGGGCTGGATGAATACAGCAAAAGGCTCGTTGGGCGCTGTTACCCCCACCATATTTGTGGGAACGCAGGCCGGATTTCCTATACTCGCATTGCTTTTGTGGTATTTATGGTTGACAACCGATTTTATCTCGGAAATACATACTTCGTTGTCCGTCAACGACGAATAGTGAACCCTTAGAAAAGTGGTGGGCATTGTATTCTTGGCGATGTTACTTTCGTCGCTGGCCAAAGCTGCAATTTTTCTTGTACCTGAATTGAATAATGGCGTAGCATGATAGTCGCCAATCGTATTGTCTACCGACTCAATGACAAGGCCGCTGACTGAAAGTTCATATCCCATAATGGCATTACTAGGATTGACGATTTCAATATCAAAGGTTTTATCTACGGTATCCAACACCCCGGCCATGATGGTTACCAAATCCAGTTCGTTATAAATACCTCCTGGAAACTGGCAGGGGAATCTCTGAATCCAGTATTGAATGCTATCTGCATAAAGTGCGCACTCTTGAAGCAAAGCAGCATCCATCACGTCTATATCGCCATCTTCATATAAATCATTACAGGATGAAGCATCCATAGCCGGGTTTATTACATTCGACATATAGGAGTTTACATCCACCATGCTTTGCAAGGTGTCCTGATTCAGATCGCCATGTAAGGCTGGGCCATTACAAACACCATTGCAATCAGGCTGAGCATTGCCGAATACCTCTCCGGCGCAGTCTACAAATTGTTTACAGGAGTCAGGATTGAAAATGACTTCCGGAGTATTTCCGTCGTAAAACAGTTTGAAACAGGCCTGCGCCCAATTGTTATCGTAGGTTTTTTCTACTCTTCCAAGTTTGTCCGGCCGGCGGTTCCAGTTTACACGGGCTACCATAGTATAATCATCCGCAGGGATATCCGTAATGTCGATCCACTGGCAATAGGTGTTTACTTTGTCGTAAACATCACTGCAGCCAGCTGTAATACCCATGTTTGTGCATTTGTATTTTGCCGTAATACCCGGAGGGCATTCTGCATCCAATACACAAAAGCCATTTTTTGTGCCAATCGGGATGCGCTTCCCTGCTGCATTATACAGGATGTATTCTGCATAGCCCATATAATGGTAATGCCCGTGGCAGAGATCATAGAAAAAGTGGTTGGAGGGGTCGTTCGGGTCTGTGGGTTTAGGACCTACATAATAGTCTGCATTGCCGATATTGCTGATTCTGGAATCAAATCGGATTACATGCCGGTTTCCAAATCCGCGCAGGCACCCTTCCGCAACATAGCAGGCATCGTCACTCAATTGATCCGCAAGTTCCATGGAATTGACCAGTTGGTTTTGGTCAATGGTTATATCCGGTGCATTCGGGCAAAGCGGGTCTCCATTGTATAAACAGTTGCCGCTGCTTATCGTAGCCAATGGTTCATAATTGCATGCGATGGGATCCATACACCCGATTACTGGCCCCTGAAAAGACACTGTAAACGGCAAAGGCTCCTGACTGCATCCTGGTACCGCATATCTGATCCGGATAATGTAGGGTTCTCCGCCGGCCAGGAAAACGGAAGCCAATGCAGAGCTATCGGGGCAGCCGCTGTCTGCATAAAATATAGCGCCCATAACCCCTTCAGAAATGATGATGCCATTGCATTGGTCATACCCCCAAATCTTGGCTTTACAAGGCGCTCCGCAGGTAGATATGACATAGATGCCGGTGTCGGCAGGTGTGAATGTATACCAGGTTTCGTCGCCATCAGGGGTCGCAAAAGTACCGAGCGTGATTGGAAGAGGGGAATTGCAATTGGAACCGGGTGGGCATCCAAAATCGGTACGTTGAAAAAAACCATAATATCCAACACTTTCCCGAATCAGCACCCCGTTCACATAAAACCGATACCAGCCATCCGGGAAAAAGCCATCGCCCTGGTCATCTGCAAACTCTAAACCCTTGCAA
>DLXL01000014.1:0-179 GCA_003448025.1 Saprospirales bacterium
AAGCAAAAAGAAAGCCCGAGCAGGCCGCATTGATATCGTATCCAAAAGCATTTTTTGCCCCCACTTTATCGCATACCGTATTGGCAGTGTCCGGAAAAACCATATCGGCAGTCACAGTGGCTACAATGATCATATCAATTTCACCAGGTTTTACGCCAGTTTTTTCCAGCAAACCTTTT
>DLXL01000014.1:290-574 GCA_003448025.1 Saprospirales bacterium
GCAAACCTTTTACCGCCTCGGTACACATATCAGAAGTTGCCCAGCCCGGTTTTCTCAAAATCCTGCGCTCCTTGATGCCTGTACGTGATTGGATCCACTCATCGTTAGTGTCTACCATCTTTTCCAGATCCAGATTGGTCAGTTTAGTATCCGGCAACCAGCCGTGAACGCCAGTAATGGCAGCATGAATTTTTCCCATGGAAGTATTTAATAAAAGTCAAAACCGGGGCAAAGGTAAAAATGTTTGTATGTAAGTGTGAATTTACTGCTCATGCAAGAGGGGA
>DLXL01000014.1:765-1184 GCA_003448025.1 Saprospirales bacterium
TTATACCAGCTTCCGCATCTTTGTCGCTTATGAAAAATTATCTTTCACTCATCAAATTCAGTCATACCATTTTTGCCATGCCGTTTGCAATGGTGGGATTTTTCATCGGTACCACCGTATCAGGGGGGGAAATAAGTTGGAAAAAATTCTTTTTGGTAGTGCTTTGCATGGTATTTGCCCGAAGTGCGGCAATGGCATTCAACAGGTGGCTGGACCGCGATATTGACGCCGCTAATCCAAGAACAAAAATCAGGGAAATTCCATCGGGTGTGATCGCGCCCAGAGCTGCTCTGGCATTTGTCCTGTTGAATTGTCTGCTGTTTATCACGTGTACCTGGTTCATAAACCCCTTGTGTTTTTGGCTCTCTCCAGTGGCCTTACTGGTGGTGTTAGGGTATAGTTATACCAAACGTTTCACC
>DLXL01000014.1:1322-2510 GCA_003448025.1 Saprospirales bacterium
TATAGTTATACCAAACGTTTCACCTGGTTGTGCCATGTGGTTTTAGGGTTGGGTTTAAGCCTGGCGCCGGTAGGTGCTTATATTGCTGTTACGGGCAGATTCGATTGGATCCCTGTATTGTATAGTGGCGCTGTATTGCTATGGGTGGCGGGTTTCGATGTCATTTATGCGTTACAGGACGAAGACTTTGACCGCGAGCAGCAGTTGTATTCCATGCCATCCTTCTTTGGTAAAAAAGGTGCACTCAGGATTTCAGAATGGATGCATTTGGGCACCGCTGTTTTGATGATTTTGGCTGCACGACACTTAGTTTCTGCTGCTCCGCAAACAGGCGTGCTGTTGTGGTTTGGCACCGGTTTGTTCCTAGTGTTACTTGCTTACCAGCATTTGCTGGTAAAACCTAACGACTTGAGTCGGGTGAACATGGCTTTTTTTACCACCAATGGTATTGCCAGCCTGACCTTTGGTTCACTGGTAGTTATTGATTTGCTTACTTAATGCCGGGCAAACTGGTATCCAGTAACTCCGGATTTTTGAGCTGCCGGCGCAGCGATTGAAATAGCTTACCAAGATGTGCCGCATCCACCACCCGGTGATCCACTGCGGCGCTTACAGTAAGCATCCGTCTGATGGCAATTTCTCCCTGATATACCACAGGTTTGCTGTTTACGCTACCCTGCGTAATGACCATGGCTACATTGGAAAATGGCGCCAGCGCAGGATAGCCAATATCCAAACCAATGGTTCCTAAATTAGATAACACAAAAGTGCCGAAACTATCAGGATTAACACCAAGAAAAGGCAGAGAAAGGCCTAAATCAACCGTGGCCCAACGAACAAAATTAACCAGCCACTGCCTGAATGGCCAGGGAATTCTGACCACTATATTTCTGGCTTCTTTAATATGCTCGCTTTTCCCCTTGCGCGCTTTATCTATTTCCTTATGCATGATTTCGCTCAGACCAGATAAAGATAACGTTTCTGCGCCATTCACTTTGATGGAGGATAACTGACCATTTGGTTCCAAGACAGACAAGGATACATCAACCGAAGGACGATGAACAAGTCGGCCCCGCCGAACATAACAATTTAGCTCCGGAACATCCTGATGAATACCTCGAGCGAGGAGAAGTAGCATCACCTGGGTAAGCGTGATTTTCTGTTTTTGTTGTCGCTTTTTCTGAATAA
>DLXL01000014.1:2677-8407 GCA_003448025.1 Saprospirales bacterium
TTCTGTCACATCCAATTCTATCGTACCCAACATTTTTGAATCCCGGGGCTTTTGATAGATGACCATTGTAAGCTTGCGCCAATCATTGTTGAATAAATCTGCCATACTCATTTCGTTTAATTAAAACTTCCAAATATCGTATATCATGACTCCTGCAATGATTCCTGCAGGAATGAAAAACACCGTGGTTCCAATTTGTGGAAAAAAAGCAACACTCATCATTGCGCCACCAATAAAACTACACATTACTACAATCCGAAGCCAGGCCTCCCTTCTGATCAGTCTTCGCTTCTCGCCTTCAGAATGGAACAGTTCTGCTACATCTACCCCTAATTCTACTACCATCCCTGTCATTTGACTTGCTTTGATCAGAGATGAGGTCGTTAGACTCACCATAGCATTCAGTACACCAACTGTAAAGAGTACCATAGCCGGGAATACAACCGGATCAAGTGTGTTTGATTGCCTTCCGGATAAACCTACTGCAAGATAAAACACCACCACCGTTAAAAGTGGCAGAAGGTGAAGATATCTCCACTTCAGCAGCTTTTCCCGTTCCGAACACCAACCAGCAAAAAAACCGCCCAGAAAGAAAGCAAACAACCAGGAGAAAATAGAACCGGCGGTGTTGAGCCGACCTTCATACAAATCCTTGGCTATTTCAGGTAAAAATCCGGTTATATTGGTAAGCACCATGGAAAAAGTCATCAAACCCGCATAAATCACAATACCGGTACTGAAAGGATAACAAATGGCATACAGCATTACACTTCGAAACGATCGTTTCCGCACTGTTGCTCCTTCAGGGCCTAAAAAAGGTGTTTTTATGGTTTCCAAAAAATCGATTTTCATAATTGGGCTCGCTGCCTTGATTGGGTCACAGTACTTCCGGGAAATGGCGCCGCAAATTTAGAAACAAAATTGCTGGCATAAATGAATGGGCTGCGGTGCAAATTACGGAACTTTGCGCACCTCCCGGAGTGGTATCCTCCGAATTCTTTAGTCTACACCTGCCAAAAATATGCAAACCAAAAATTCCTGGCTATCCATCCCCTCTGACTCCGACTTTTCCTTATTCAATTTACCACTGGGGATGTTTCATAACGGTGATCATCAGCCCAAAGCAGGCATGGCCATCGGCAATTATATCATAGATCTGGCTGCAGCAGCAGAATTGGGATTATTTGGGAAACGCAGGTTTTTTACAAAAATATTCACACAGCCTACCTTAAATGCCTTTGTCGCCCTGGGAAAACCTGTTACCAACCGAATCAGAAAAAAAATTCAGGATTGGTTGTGTTTACCCCAAATGCCTGAAAACGCAGACCGAATTCTGGTAAACCGGCAATCAGCCACTATGTTGATGCCCATCCAGGTACCCAATTATACAGATTTCTACAGCAGTATAGAGCATGCTACCAATGTGGGTAAAATGTTTCGGCCGGATAACCCATTGCTGCCTAACTGGCGGTGGATTCCAGTAGGATACCACGGCCGCGCTTCTTCCATAGTGGTAAGTGGGACGCCCATTCGCAGACCCAAAGGCCAGATTTTGCCGCCAGGTGGCGCTCCTGATACGCCTATATATGCTGCTTCGCGGCAGATGGACTTTGAATTGGAAATGGCTTTTGTGATTGGTAAGGAAAGTGTTTTGGGACAGCCTATACCGGTAGAAAAGGCCGAAGAATACATCTTTGGTTTGGTACTGTTTAACGACTGGAGTGCCCGGGACATTCAACGCTGGGAATATGTGCCGTTAGGCCCTTTTCTGGGTAAAAACTTTGGATCCAGTATTTCCCCGTGGATAGTACCTATCGAGGCGCTTAAACCTTACCGGGTAAAAGGACCTAAACAAACACCACCACCACTGGAATATCTGAAAACCAAAGGCGCAGGTAATTGTGATATTGAACTGGAGGTTTTTGTAACCACTGCCGGTCAAAACAAAGAAACCCTGATAAGTCGTTCCAACACCAAATATCTATACTGGTCAATGGCACAACAACTGGCCCACCACACAGTAAATGGCTGCAACGTTCAGGTAGGAGATTTGATGGCCAGCGGAACCATAAGCGGACCTACACCAGACAGTTACGGTTCCTTGTTGGAATTGTCCTGGGGAGGTAAAAATCCAATCACCATGGCAGATGGAAGTACGCGTACCTTTTTCCAGGATGGCGATACGCTAACCATTCGAGGCAGGGCAGGAAAAGAGGGGCAAAAAGTTGGATTTGGGGAAGTGAGTGGAACCCTTCTTCCGGCATTCTAGTAATGCAACTATTCTGCCCTGGATGCACTATTGACCCAGTCAAATTTCTTCAAAGCCAGTAAAGCTTGTTGAAGATGGTCTGTATTGGCAACTACCATGGAAACCCTGCCCTCGAAATACCCGCCTTCTCCGGAAATAGAGAAGGATCGGATGTTAATACCCAGATCCGCCAGTGTATTGGTTAACTGACTGATTACACCTGAGCCAATATCAATTCCTGTAATGATAATATCTGCCAGGAAATCCGTTTTGGCAATATTCCCCCATTCTGCCTTCAGGATCCGGTGTGCATGCTGGGCATACAGGTTGTTGGCATTAGGGCAGGTAGACCGGTGTATCCTGACTCCCCCCTGAACCAATACAAATCCAAAAATATCGTCGCCTGCCATTGGATTACAACAGGTTGCGAAGGAATATTTATACATGGTCCCAGGCTCACCATTGAGGTAAACTTCGGGTTTGTTGCCTGACTTAGACTGTACAACAGGGTTTTTGGGCTTGCCGGGAAGTCTTTCAGTTTTGGCAACTTTCTCTACCAGGTAAATTCCATCTGCCTGAAAACGCTTGGAAATCAAGCGAAGGTCAACCTGTTCAAGATATATAGCACTGAGAAACTCCATCCGGTTGGGGAAGCCGTAGAATTTTGCAAGGTTGTCACAATTCTCTTCAACCGGAACTTTTAGGGCATTGAGCTTCCGCTCCAGGATTTCTTTTCCATATGAGGCCTGCTCCCGTTTTACTTCCTTAAGTGCAGAGCGTATCCGGTTTTTGGCCTTGGAAGTGACTACATATTGAAGCCAGTCTTCGCTGGGTTTCTGGTTTTTATCGGTGATGATCTCGATCTGATCACCATTTTCAAGTTTATAAGTAAAAGGGACAATTTTGTTGTTTACCCTTACTACCCGGCAGGTACATCCTATATCAGAGTGAATACTGAAGGCAAAATCGAGGGCAGTTGCACCGTCTGGCAAAATCCGCATCTCTCCTTTGGGTGTGAAAACGTGAACTTCCTCTGCAAAAAGATTGCTTTGGAAATCGGCCAGAAATTCAACCGCACTGCCGGACTCCTGATTTTCCAATGACTCCCGAACCTGGGCCAGCCAGTTTTCATAATTGTTTGCTTTGGTACTGTTTCCCTCTATACCCTTGTATTTCCAATGCGCAGCAAATCCACGTTCGGCAATATCATCCATTCGCTTGGACCGGATCTGTACTTCTACATATTTTCCGCCTGGTCCAACTACCGTTGCATGCAATGATTCATATCCATTTGCCTTGGGAATGGATATCCAGTCTTTGATCCGTTGTGTGATAGGAGCATAGGTGTCGGTTACTATAGAGTACACCTGCCAGCAAGCACTTTTCTCCTGCTCTGGTTTAACGTCCAATACAATGCGCACGGCAAAAAGATCATAAATATCCTCAAAAGGGACATTCTTGGTTTTGATCTTGTTATAAATGGAATAGATGCTCTTAGGACGTCCAACAATTTCAAAAGGAATGCCGTTCTCTTCAAGGGCCTTGATCAACGGGCGGGTAAACTCATCTATATAGGCTTGACGCGAACGCTTAGTTTCTGATAGTTTGGCTGCTATTTCGTGATAGACTTCCTTGTGTGTTATTTTAAAACAAGTATCCTGAAACTCGTTTTTGATATTATACAGTCCAAGTCGGTGTGCTAATGGGGTGTAAATAAAGGTGGTTTCTGCGGCAATTTTCAGCTGTTTATGCTGAGCCATACTCTTAATGGTGCGCAGATTGTGCAACCGGTCGGCCATTTTGATCAATACCACACGCACATCAAATAACATGGCTTTCAATACTTTCGACAGGTTTTCAGCCTGTGGACTTTCAGAATCATGAAGTCCGTCCAACTTGGTCAGCCCATCTACGATCCGGGCTATTTTGTCGCCGAATTTTTCATGAATTTCTTTCAGGCTGATATCTGTATCCTCCACCACATCATGGAGCAATGCACAGATGACGGCAGTGGGACCCAGTCCAATTTCTTCCACACAAATTCGTGCAACCTCGATAGGGTGGGTGATATAAGGTTCCCCGGATTTTCTGCGTTGGGTTTGATGCGCCTGCGCCGCCATTTCGAATGCCTCCCGAATATTGTTTCGGTCTTCTGCATTCAATGAAGTCTTGATGGATTTCAGCAAATTCCGGTAGGATCGGGAAATAAGTGCACGATCCTCCTCTCCACCAGGTATAGCAGGGGCCTCATGTGCTTCGAACACATTATCATTCCTCGGACTGGCACCTTGGCTAATACCGGAGTTCATATTTGGATCATCCTGCTCCATATTTGCTACATCCGCTACAAAGATGAGCAAAAATCGGGTAAATTCAAAAAAAAACAAAGGGCTTCCGGGTTTCAACATCCCGGAAGCCCTTGAAAGACCTAATATAGAATTAATCCTTTTTCTCCCAGATGTTGTTTTTCATATTGATATCAGCCATCCGCTGGCTTGGATCAATGGTTACTTTGGCTACTTTTTTCATTTTTTCAGGGATCTCAAACTCATAGGTTAAATCCACCCAGCGATGGTCTGGAAGAATGGTTCGGTCCATATTGCCTTCTGCAGGTTTCTCACCACGCATGCTTTCGAGAGGTGCATAAAAGATTTCCTGCTCGCCATTGGTGTAGGTTACTACGATGTCCAGCGGCATGGCCATGCGCCCAATACGTTCAATAACTACTTTGGTGTTTTTTCGGTCTTCCTTCTCCACTGATTTAACCGCATAATCAATGGTATTCAGGGTATTAACCCAGTCTTCCTTAAACCATTCCAGCTCGAGTCCACTTTCCCTTTCAAAACATCGGGTGACAGCATTGGCATCCGGATGTTTGAATTTCCAGGTATGGAAATAACGCAACAAACCCTTTTCAAAGGCTTGTTTGCCAATGATATACTCCATTTGTATCAGATATACAGCCCCTTTTACATAGGAGGCAAGGCCATAACCATAATTGGTGTGATAATGGTCGGCATGCGTTGTAAGTGGCTCTTCCACACCGCTGGTGGCCAATGCAGTATAGCCGGAAATAGCTCCCAGAAATGGGTTCTCTTCAACAGTTTTCCCAGGCAACAAACCCTCTCTGGCCAATTCATTCATCACAATGTCTTCAGCATAGGAAGTAAACCCTTCATCCATCCAGCCGTATAAACTTTCATTGCTGCCCAGCACCATCTGATACCAGGAATGTAATTGTTCGTGAACCGACACTCCAACCAGTGAATTCAACCCGCGGTTGCCGGTTATCAGGGTAGCCAGTGGATATTCCATGCCGCCATCACCCCCTTGAATAAAGCAGTACTCACGATAGGGATATTTACCAAAATGTTCGTTCATGATGGTTCTTGCTCTGTTCATGATCCCCGGAAGTTTGCTCCATTGATCGTCATATCCTTTCCCTTTTTGCCAGAAAAAGCGCATAATGGAACCGTCATCTG
>DLXL01000096.1 GCA_003448025.1 Saprospirales bacterium
TGTGATTGGCCAAAGTAGTCGTGGATTTTTCGCCAAGTGCCCGTGATCCTTCAGGCAATTGTGCTGACGCCAGACAGGCGCACTCTTTGGACATTGGATATTGGATATTCGTTATTGGACATTTATCCTGTGCTGATGCCAAACACCCGTACCACTTGGACATTCGAAATTGTACATTGGATATTAAAAAACGAGCCCGGCGGATCTGTATCCGCCGGGCTTCATTATTACTGCTAAAAATGTTTCTTTTGGGCCTTATTGCTGCTTGTTTTTGTTAGACACTGTTGAGTTAGGAGGCAACGTAGGTTTGCTACCCGGGAGCGGTTGTGCAGCGTTGTCGGTAGGTTTGCCCGCGGGAGTAAGTGTTTTTATTTGTTTGGATGGTTTTTCTGAGGCTGGAGTAGCTTTGGTGCCTGAAGATCCCTTGGGTGTAGAATCTGCTGCCTCTACAGGTTGAATTTCCTCCGTTGCAGGGGTGATAACAGGTTGTTCCGCAGACACAGGTTGTACATTTTGAGGTTGTACAGCATCTGGTTTGGACATAAACCAGTATAGGCCTGCTACAATCAATACTGCCATTGAAGTGAGCAAAGCAATGGATTGTATGCTCCATCCTTGTTTTGCCTGAGGCATGTTGCTTTGTACATGTTGCCAAACCCGGTCGGAAGGCTTGTCCCATCCTGAAGCCGAAGGAGAATCCGGAAGGCTTTCAAAGGATTTGCGGAACAGTTCGTCAACGGGGTTTGGTTGCTGTTGTTCAGTCATGGGTGGTATGGTTGATTTTGAATCAGACTTAGTAGGGTAGTATGCTGATCTTTTTGCTCAAAAAGCGTCAGAATATTGCATTCACAGGCCTGATTTCATGTAATAAACGATTTATCCAGGATTTTCTTCAGAAATTCCCTTGCTTTGAATAACTGACTTTTACTGGTGCCAATGCTGATGCCCAATTGTTCCGCAATTTCCTCGTGGCTAAAGCCTTCAATGGCGTAAAAGTTAAATACGGTTCGGTATCCGGGCGGCAATTTTTGTAAATAAGATAGCAGTGTTTCTGCATCCAGATTGGAAGCAAAGTCCTCTTCTGTATGAAATTTGCTTTCAAAAACATTAAAATCTGGTACATCCTTCACAAAATCCCTTTGTTTGCGGAGATGACTCAAGGCAGTATTCACCATAATCCGGCGAATCCACCCGCCCAGTGCGCCATCACCCCTAAACTGCGCCATATCCCTGAATACCCGCACAAAGCCGTCTTGCAACATATCTTCGGCCTCTGCTCTGTCTTTGGCATAGCGTAAAAGAATCCGGAACATCGGGACGCTAAACTGGTGGTATAGCGCCGATTGATGTGCCGCACTTCCCTTAAGAATGCCGCTTACAAGTTCCTGATCACTGAATTGATGCATGTTGGTTTGAACAAAATGTTTGGTGTGGATGAGTAACTTTTGGTTGCCTGTGGCTTTAAAAAAAACAAAAGTTTTTTGGGGAGTCCGGTAAATCTTGCAGTAAACGAATAATAGCTAAATTCTATTTGATGGTTACTTCCTGAATCATCGCAAAAACAAGGCCATTTGTCTAATCTCTTGAACTATACAGAAGCAAATCACTATTTTTGAACCTGACTCCTTAAATCTACGTATTCAAACTGCCCTAATATGGAGCCCAGACTGACTGCAGCGGAGATCAAAACGCTTGAAAACCCTCAAAATGAGCAGGTAAAGCTGGCGCTTTCCCTGTTTCTGAAAGAATTGATTTTACTCGGCTGGGTTAATACCAAAAGAGGAAAACGCCCCATTCATTCCGGCTTGTGGTTGTTTATCGTACTGGCTATTGGCGGATTTGCCATACATTTTGCCATTGGCACTATTCTCGGTTTTTTGATTCTGGCTTACATCATAGAGGCCAGAAAAGACCAAACGTTACTGTACATCAGTGCCGAAGGTGAAAATAAGCTAAGCCAGTCAAGACAAAACGCGTCTACTTTGATACGGATGTTGAAAACAGTAGCCGACGCGCGCCCAAATGATCAGGATCATTGCACCAGTAAAGAATGGAGGAAACATTTAGGCTTGTATTATCCTAATAACGCAAGCTTTCATCAGGAATTTTTAGTTGGAGGGCTGGTTAAAAAAGGGTTGTTGGAATATGGCCCGGACAAGCAGCCGGTTAGAACTGCGGCGGGCGATGCTCTACTGTATAAAGCCCGAACGGAAATACAAAAAGGGCAGGAACTGCCGCGACTTTTACGGGAAAAATCTTCCAATGCTGCTGCTATGGCGGCCCAGCTCGCCGGACTGGTTCTGCTGGTTCCGGGTATTGAGGGGTATTTTGGTCATTTGTTTGAACATGTTGGGTATTTGGACGCAGAAATGGATGATTTGCGCCGAAAGTCTGAAGATTCCTATGGAAGCGGAGATGCCGGGAGTGATACTCCGGACAAAGAGACAGAAGAAGGCACAGAGTCAGATAGTTCATCAGATAATGGCTCCGATTGGCAAAACGATGCCGATTTCCTGGATGGCGTTGATGATGATACCAGTGATACCGGCGTCGGTTCGGATTCAGGCGATGGCGGCGGTGATGGTGGCGATGGTGGCGACGGAGGCGGGTGCAGTGTCTGCGGAGGGTGCGGTGGCTGGCGAGACTAGTTTAACAAGCATCCTTATGTACACTTCAGATCCCTTATGGCAACGTATTAGTCTTTATCACCCGGACAAACCAGGTGTGGAACTGAGTTTCTCCCAGCGATTAGCCAGGGAAAATGGCTGGAACCGGCGTTTTGCCCTGCGGGCTATTGAGGAGTACAAACGCTTTATGTACCTGGTATGCTCTGGCACAACGCCTGTTACGCCCTCTGAAACGGTAGACCAGGTATGGCATCTGCACTTGATTTACAGTAAGCTATATTGGGAAGAATTTTGCGGAGCGGTGCTGCAACAACCCGTTCATCATTCCCCAACGGAAGGCGGTAAAATAGAGCAGGGAAAGTTTGCGCAATTTTACAGCGACACCCTGCAACGCTATCAGGAAACTTTTGGTGAAGCACCGCCTTCAGACATCTGGCCTCCCCTCAGCAAACGATTTGGCACGGCGAAGTGGCGTTGGGTGGATTTGAAGCGCTTTTGGCTGGTTCCGAAATGGTAATCAGGCCGGTAAGGCCCAGTTTATGGGTGTTTTACCATCTTTTACCAGCATTTCGTTGGCCCGGGTAAAATGTCCGCATCCCTGAAAGGCATTGCCTGCCAGGGGCGAAGGGTGTGCAGACTCCAGCACATAATGCCGACTTTCATCAATCAATACTTTTTTGGATCGGGCAAAGTTTCCCCAAAGCATAAATACCACCCCGTTTTTTTGCTCGGAAATAGTCCGAATGACCGCATCTGTGAAGGTTTGCCAGCCAATTTTCTGGTGACTTGCGGGCTTTCGGGCCTCCACGGTAAGCATAGCATTGAGTAATAGTACGCCCTGCTCAGCCCAGGCACTCAAATCACCGTGATGGGGCGGATCAATATTCAAACTGGATTTTATTTCTTTGTAAATATTAATTAATGAAGGGGGTGTTTTGATGCCTTTTGGAACAGAAAAACACAATCCCATAGCTTCCCCGGGATTGTGATATGGATCCTGACCCAAAACAACCACCTTCACTTGATGAAATGGTGTTTTGTTGAAAGCGTTGAAAATCAATGGTCCGGGCGGGTAAATGGTTTTCCCCGCCTGTTTTTCAGCCAATAAAAATGCTTTGATTTCTGCAAAGTACGGCTGCCGGAACTCTGGCTCCAACGCCTGTTTCCAGCCATCTTCTATCTGCACGTTGGAAACGTTTGTAGACATAAAATTACGTTTTGCCCGAAAGGTAAGCGGAACTTTCCGAACGAGTTTTTACTTTTGCACTTCGAAACCGGTCCCGTAGCACAATGGATAGTGCAACAGATTTCTAATCTGTAGGCTACAGGTTCGACCCCTGTCGGGATCACGGGTCAACAAAGAGGGCGCTCAGGATACTTTCCTGGCGC
This sequence comes from Saprospirales bacterium, assembly GCA_003448025.1. Classification (GTDB taxonomy): domain Bacteria; phylum Bacteroidota; class Bacteroidia; order Chitinophagales; family Saprospiraceae; genus M3007. The sequence continues at coordinate 4,017 of DLXL01000096.1, forward strand.
CCTCTTCCATGCTTGACAAACCGTGATAGTTAAAGGATACTAAACCCGATACCTACCATGAGCGTGCGGTTGCGTTGACTCATATTGATTGTTTCACCTATATCATTGGTAAACTCAACTCCTTTGCTGGCAAGGTTAATTCCATGCTGATAGCGCAACAAGGCTGAAAAGCGTTTGTGTCTAAGGGTGATTCCTGCCACTGCGCCAAAATCATTGTCTTGTGCGTATTCAAAGAAGCTGTTATCTAACGTATTCCAATTGCCGTCGCCTTCTTTGAACCGTTCCTCTAACTTCCGGCCCCAATAACCGCCCAACGACACGAATAGGGTACGATAGGCATTATATTCCAATTGAGGGATGAAATCAAGGTAATGGAAATGAAATCGGTTCTCCAGCGGTGAGGCGGCAAAGCGGAACCCTTTGATGGAATATTGAGCCTCTAAAACTGCTGCGAAACGATTTTTAAGTGGTTGCCGTGCCGCAATCCCCAAAAAGTAGCCAAATTCATTATTGGTGTTGACAGGTTCCTGATCCACATAAAACGGTTGGGTGAAGGGTATGTCAGTTATAGTAGCGCCGCCAGTTAAACCCAGGCTGAATTTTTCTGAAGAAGGCCCTGTTGTGTCGGAACTGCTTTGCGCAAAAAGCCCAAGTGACGAAAGTAATGTAAAGGTGAGGATCAAGTTTTTCATGGCAGGCAATAGTTGGTTATAAGTTCTTGCTACCTGACGACATGAACCAGTTCAGGGGTTGTCTTGCGCCAATATTTTTTCCACGAGTGCCTCCCAGGAAAATCGCTTTTTTTCCGCTTTTACCCCTTCAATCATGGCGTGTTGCCTGTTACCCTCAAAAAAATCGCAAATGGCTTCGGCAATCGCTTCCGGCTCCGGGGGAACCACATATCCGGAAATCCTGTCCGAAACGATTTCCGGTAAGCCGCCCACATTCGTAACCACCATGGGCGTTTCAAAATGATACGCAATTTGTGAAATGCCACTCTGCGTTGCTGTACGATAGGGTTGAACCACCAGATCCGCAGCTGAAAAATACCATTTCACCAGATCGGCCGGTATGAAATCCTGGTAAAGGTGAACCCGGCCAGAAAGTCCATGTTTGGTGATGATACTGTCATAAAATGCCCAGTCCTCATAACATTCACCTGCCACAACTGCATGAATGTTGGGAGGGGTATGGTTTAATGCTTCCAGCAATAGATCCAGCCCCTTGTATTTCCGAATAAAGCCAAAAAACAGCACTAACGGCACGCTTTCCGGCAGGTTTAATTCCTTTCGTGCTTCATCAGCATGAACGGGGGCGCCATAGGTGTCGTACACCGGATGCGGAGAAAATCGAACCTTTTTTCGGGTAAACTGCCGGATTTCTTCTCCCACTGATTTTGACATCACCACAAAATCATCACATGCTCCCACGAACCAGCGGGCAAAGAGCCGGTCTCCGGGGCGCTTTTCATGTGGTATGATATTATCTACCAATGCGGTGACACGGCATTTTTTCGCGGAGAACCAGCGGGCGATGCGTAACACCGTTCCCAGGCTTGGGCCCATAAAAGGCAGCCAGAAGCGCACCACGATCAGATCAGGTTTCTCCCGGGCGATCTCCAATCCTGTTTTGATCCAGTTAAAAGGATTGATGGAATTCAGCCTTGTCTTTATCACCAGATTTTCCGGATCC